>JAUXUR010000077.1 GCA_030680745.1 Alphaproteobacteria bacterium | reverse complement strand
TTTCGTATGATGATATATTACTCATGTGTAAGATCCTTTCTGACCGTCAAGCCGAAATGGATCTTACACTATTACTGAATCTGAAGGCCAAGCCTTTATAGTCTCCCTAGTCAAACTAGGGGCTTACCTATCATTGAGTTAGAAAGTTCATTTAAAATATTCTTTTTTACCCATTTGAAAAGAAGTTGTTCGATTATTTTTTCAACATCTCTAAAATTATTCTTATTTTTTAATTCTTCTCTTAATTCTTGTTTATACATTTGATTTAACATATCATCTTTAAATAAATTGGGGATAAGTTCGGAAAGTTTTTGCGGTTTGATGCAGTTAATAGCATATTCATTTAAATATTCTTGTGTTGGCTTCGGAAAATTAATTTGCTGGCTTCTATTATTAATGGCTTCATTTCCATCTTCATTTTTAATGTCTTGTTGAAAAGAAGATAATTGATCATTATTCGCAAAAAGCACAAGAATTGGGATTAAAGGAAGCAAAAATTCATCAGCACCATTTTCAGTAAAATACTGCGTTGGTATGATGCTATGATTTCCATTAAAAACACGTTTAAACGAATTCATCATATCATTATTGCTCATGTAAATTTCGTCACAAAAAAGAAATAAACCATTTGCATTTTTAATATGTGTATCGCGATAAGCCTTTAAAAAAGAGCCAGATTGTTTTCCATTACCTTCTATATCTTTTTCATTTAAAAGTGTTGCACGTTGACAGTAAACAGTTTTTGGCAGATTCGTTTTAAACCAAGTTTCAAGATGTTTTGCGAAATTTGTTTTTCCAATACCTGGCATTCCCGTCAAATGTAGACATGTAACAGAAGGCGCTATTCCATAAAGCTGCGCAATATAATAGGCGATTCTGCCGCCTAATATATCCATTTCTTCCTCTGGAAAATGCTCATATTTTGAAAAATATGCATTTAACATAATGATTAAATTGTTAATAATCTCTTTAAAAGAAAGCTGTTCTTTTGGATGTTTTTTTTGCTGATAAACCCTCATCCTCAAGGCAAATTTAATAAATTTTAAATGTATATCTTGGGTTGAAAGATTTTGAGCAGCCAATTTAAATTGTGTTATCAAAGGACGCCATAAAGGTTTTGGAATGAAACATTGATTTTTAACAAATTCAATTTCATATTCATCTAAAATTTGGGAATGTGGTAAAAAATAATTAAAAAGCGAAGGCATTATTTCTTTAAAAAGAAAAATGCTATAAAACGATAAATACATAATATCAAAAGACCAATTTGAAGGCATGGCGGCAATAGTAATAGCGGTCATACCCGATATTAATAACAAAGAAACCCCATTCGTTAAGGCTGGATGTAATGCCGCACGATTTTTATATTTATTTAAACGATCCAAACATTCTTGTTGATATAATTCAAATTCGTTTTTTTCATTTTTTATCGTCTCAATAAGCGGATAGGGTTCCATTTGCATAGGATAATAAGGAAAATTTATCGGCATTAAAATACATTCTGAAGATTTTTCTATGTTGGTATCTTCGTCATATTTTTCTTCAAATACATTTTCATAACACCCACGTTTATTTAAGATTGTGGCATATTTTTGATGAATTTTTTCCAAAGCAAAAGCTTGTTCATAATCCACAATGATTGCCCTAGATGGGGTTAGCATTAAAAAATAGATTATTCCACCCAAAAATATTTTTTGAAAAAAGGAATTTATATGCATTTAATCACCCACGATAAAAAACTATATATTGTAGATAGCATAAATTTTTAAGACATAGCAATACTAAATATAGTGTTTTTAGATCGCGTGCTGTTTTTTATTTTTAAGCGCAATGGCAGCAATCACAATTAAACCTGTTACAAATTTATGATCAGAAGGTGGTAATCCCAATGAAATAGCAATGCCTCTGATTTGTTCATAAATAAGGGCGCCGATTAAAGGCGCTAATAATTGTTTTCGTATCGTATCAGTGCCAAGGATTGTTTCACCAATCATAAGCGCTGCCAAAGCATGAATCACAATGCCAACACCCATACCAATATCGGCGTAATGCTGCATTTGGACCATTAAAGCGCCACCAAATCCATTAAGAGCGTTACTGATAAATAGCCCTGTCAAAATATAAAATGTAAGTGATGCGCCAATTTTTTCGGCAAAAAAAGGATTTAAGCCCACCGCCCTAAATCTTAATCCTTTTTGTGTCATTAAAAATCGATATAAAATAAGAAAAATAAGGATATTGAGCGTAAGCAACACAACAATTTTAATGTAAATGAGTTCGCCTAAAAAACTAAATAATGTCATTTCATTAAACAAATGAATATTGGGCTTCCCCATAAAGCGTAAATTAAGACTATAGACCATTGTGCTTAAAATGATCCCAGCTAAAAGCGTATTTACTTTATATTTTATATGTAGATAGGCCGTACACAAACCAATAAGACCTCCTGCAAAACATGCAATAAAAGTCGCACTTATAGGATCAAGACCAATAGTCAATATGGCTGCACAAACGGCACCGCCCAAAGGATAAGCACCTTCAGATGTTAAATCAGCAAAATTAAGCAATCTGAAAGGGATCATGACGCCCATCGTAACAATGGCCAGAATTAAGGCTTGTAAAATGCCCGTCGGCACCAAATTAATAAATTGTGTAATAAAATCGTGCATCATCATTCAATTCCTTGTGCAGAATTGACTAAAAGTTCGTTTTCAAAGTGATAAAAAAGATTCAACAAATCTTTAATAGTTAAGGCTTTTTTTGCATCATCCTTAAGGTCAATCACAACTTTTCCTTTGTGGAGCATGATGATGCGATCGCCATATAGAACGGCATCACTCAGATTGTGTGTGACCATTAAAGTTGTCATATGATGCTTCTCAATAAGATTAGCTGTAAATTGCATTAATTTTTGCGATGTTTTGGGGTCAAGGGCTGAAGAATGTTCATCCAACAAAAGTAATTTGGGCGGCGCAAGAGTTGCCATAATGAGGGCGGCGAGTTGTCGTTGACCACCCGATAGGTTCGATAATTTTGTATGCATATATTTTTCAAGACCCAATTTATAGGATTTTAGTTCTTCTAAGAAAAATTTTTCGGCGCTTTTAAAATTTGAAAAAGTTGCTTTTTGTCCACGGAGCAAACTTAAAGACATGTTTTCCAGCAAGGTCATCTCGGCAATAGTACCTTTTGCAATATCTTGCGTGACGGAACTTAAGAATTGAGCCCTTTTATGAATTGATAATCCTGTAATATTTTTTTGATCAAAAATGATCTTACCTTTTTGAGGATTAAGTTCGCCCGAAATTGTTTTAAGCAAAGTTGATTTACCAGATCCATTGCTACCGATGATGACACAAAATGAACCATCTTGAAGCTCTAAATCAAGATGATTTAAAATAGGTTCAAAATGAAGCGGGTATTTATGTGTAATATTTTGTATTTTTAACACAATGTTTACTCCAAAATTGATATATTTTTTTCATCTTTGGGTAATGTAATGTTATATTTTTGTGCCTTCTTTTGGCTTATAAATCCATGATGGTCTTCAAGATTTGGATGAATCGGTTGAACATCTTTGATGTTTTTACCATCCATGATCGAAGCAGCAATTTTTGCAGCATTGGCACCAATTTGATAAAAAGAAACGCCAAAACTTGCAAGTACAAGATGTTTATGAACAGCATCTGAATCCGCATTAATGATCGGGATACCTAAACCATCAGCTGCGTGAACAATTGCTGGCAAAGTTGGTTGAATGGGACCGCTTGTGCCTACATAAATAAGATCGACCTTATCCTGAAATGATGCAATACCTAAAGGGACATCACGCGGATGATCAATAGCCTTCGATACAAGAATCATATTGTGTTTTTGTGTCTCATGCTCAAATGACTTTAGAAGCGCTAAATCGTTGGCTTCACCTGTTGCATAAAGCATTCCTATTCTTTTAGCATTAGGCAGGATGCTTTTGATAAAATTGATGAGCGCATTAAAGTCTTGTCGTTCAGAAGCACCCGTTACATTATTACTTGCTTCATGGTCGTTTTTAAGCAGACCTGCTTCAACAGGATCTGTAATGCTTGCAAAAACAATAGGTTTATCTTTGAACACATTTTGCGCTGATTGAGCGACAGGTGTTGTAATTGCTAACAATAATTTAGGATTTTTTGACTGTAATTTCGTCAGCATTTGAATGATTTGAGTAGGATCAAAATTAACATGATTGATATCAAATTGAATCTGTTCGTTTTCTTTATAGCCAAACTTTTCTAATGTTTCTTTAAAACCTTTGATGGTTTCTTCCAAAGATGAATGTGGACCATAATTAGCAATGGCTATTATGGGAAGTTGCTGGGTATTTTTTTGAAAAAAATAGGTGGAGAGAATAACAGCAATTAAGCTTAATAATAGAATGATCGTTCTTTTAGAAGTAAACATTTTAATCTCTTATTTTACGATGAACATATAGGTATAAAGGGGTAGAGCTGTCTAGAGACGCCAACGCCAGTCTTTATGTGTCCAAAGTAAAGAGATCATAAGTTTGTCCAATTTTTAGTCTACATAGAATCTTAGTATGGTTAAAAAAAGAATGCAACTTTTTTATTGCAATCTCTAGGGGTCATTGAAATATCAACAACGCCTAGAATTCTCCCAAAGGTCTATTCTTTTTTAGCATAAAAACAATTATTCCATACAATGGATTCATTAAAATTTTCTTTTAAATCGTCATAATTTATATAATCACTTTTATGCATATCGTAAAAATGATTATTCATTTCACTTTTTTCGCCAAGTTTTGTGCCACTTAAAAGAACTTCATGCAGTTGTATTAATTTTAAGAAAGATCGGGGTATGATACTTAGGTTGTTATTGTAGTTTAAATTTAATATTTTTAATTTAGAAAGATTGCCGATACTGTTAGGTATATATCTAAGATCATTACTATATAGATAAAGAGTATTTAATTCACTTAATTCACCTATTTCTTCTGGTAATATTTTAAGTCCATTACTAGAAAGATCAATTAGCTCTAAATTACATAATTGATTAATGTGGTTTGGAACAGTTTCTATCTTATTGTTATACATAAATAAATACTTTAAGGTTTTTGGTAAACAAGTATCATTTGGAAATACATCAAGATTATTAGAAGAAAGATTGATATGTTCCAATCGATCTAATTGGTTAAAGTTATCAGGAAGTTCTTTGATCATATTATCAGATAGATCAAGATACCTTAATTTACTAAGATTCACAAAATTATCAGGCAATGTTGTAATGTTGCGACCATTTAATCTTAATGTTTTGATCCAAGTGATAGAGTCACACAATGTTTCAAGATGATAGGCTATGAATTGTTTTTGATTACGTGATGCTAATTGTAGATTGCCCTCGATTATTTGTCTTTTAAGGTCATCTATCTCGCGATCGCTTAAATAAATTCCTGATTCTGCAACATTAAGTGGGAAGTCTTCATTATGGTCAATTCTTAAGTACGTATAATAGGCAATTTCAGACACATTAAGAGCTTTTCTTATAAAAACATCAGCTTTTTCTTTTTTTTCTTCATCAGATATAAATTCTTCGCTTTGGTCAGTTGTTTTTATATCCCTAACTGACGATGCAAAATTATTGCTTTGTAACGAATATAGATTTGAAAACATACCACCAGAAGTCCAAAAAAGACGAATGGGGCTGAATTGACTGTTAACGTTAAAAAATCTAAAATTTGGTTTTTTTGCTAAATTTGCCGGTGTATATAAAGATAAAAATTTGTATATTGAAGATAAGCCTGGATTTGCTTCTACTTGAAATGAAACTACGCTCAATATAATAAAAGTTATAGACAGAAGTTTTTTCATTGTATTTCCTCCAAATAATGACCCATTGATATTATCAGACAAAATAAATAAAATCTATATCATATTGAATTTGCATAAATAAAGAGATGATTACAAAAGAAGTGTATGTGTTAATATGAGTTAACAATAAAAGTTAGGTATCAAAGTAATCTATAATTTTTTAAGCCGGATTTAAAAAATGTAATATAGATTACTTTTTATATATAAGGAAATTTTAACGATGAATCGCAAAAGTTAACGGACTATATCTTATCTTTTATTTTGATTTATTAATTTACAAAATAGAAAAAAATAAAAATTTAAGGATTTGCATAGACAAAGCAAATTATGCTTTTTCTCTGCACACCCTTATTTTTCTACCCTTATTTCGAAATGATTAGGCATATGCCTAAATTATTCCGCAGGAATAATTGTTACAAAAGTACGACCTTCTGATTTGTGCAGAAATTTCACTTGACCTTGCGTTAACGCAAAGAGTGTATGGTCTTTACCAATACCAACATTTGTACCTGGATAATATTTGGTTCCACGTTGTCTAACAAGGATATTGCCAGCCAAAACAGCTTCACCGCCAAATTTTTTGACGCCTAGACGCCTTCCAGCACTATCACGTCCGTTACGCGAACTACCACCAGCTTTTTTCTGTGCCATATTCTATTCTCAACCTCTAAAAAGGATTAATGACCATTACCAATTGTCGTAATGCGCAAGACCGTTTCGTATTGACGATGGCCTTTTTTACGACGATAATTATGGCGACGTATCTTTTTGAAAACAATTACTTTTTTGCCTTTACGCTGAATCATAACTTCAGCTTCAACAAAAGCACCATTGATTGCGGGTTGACCAATTGATACTTGGTCACCATTTCCAACCATTAATACGTCGTCAAGACGCACCTTGGAGCCAACTTCTCCGTTTAAACGTTCAACAACGAGGAGATCATTTTCTTGAACTCTGTATTGTTTTCCACCAGTTTGAACAACTGCAAACATTTGTGATCACCTAAATATATAATTCTATCGTTTATTGTAAGCCCCATATAATAATATGCCAATAGGTTTTGTCAACCTTTAATTGCAAATTATTAACATTTGCATCTAAATTAATATTGCCAAGCCTCAACATTCCAAGAAAAAATTTACCTAATAAAAGTTTTTAAAAACTGTTTGATATAATATATTTTCTGACTTTTGTTTTAAGTAGGGAATAGAAAAAAAATTTATTGTAGACTATTTCAGTCTAGCTTACCTATAGCATCAAAGAAGGCCTTAAAAATTTTCAATTATTTTACATATTTTTAAAATTGAGCTCTTGCTATTTAATATTAAACTGATAAAGTTGGTAATATAAAAGCAATCAGTTTTGGAGGAACAAAACATGCGTATCATTTCACTTATTGCAATTTCTTTTGCATTTGTTAGCATTGCATCAGCAAAAGATGCTGACATCATGGTAAAATTGTCAGATGGTAAATTCACTGTTAGCAGTGCAAAATCTGATGGTAAAGATTTATCAAAAGAACAAATGACTGAACTTAACACATATTTTAATTCAGCATCTGAAGCTTTAAAAAAAGCTAAAACTGAAGGCACTGCAACTTTAGGCATTTTTAGTGGATTATTAGCATCATTTGGTCTTTAATTCTGAAGTTACGGGTAAAGGATGACTTTACCCGTATTTTTACGTATAATAATGATGTTTTTTATATTATAAAAAAACTAAGAACAGCTTACTTAACTTTATTAAAATAACATGCTATAAATATATCCGAACTCTTTCAAATTGTATCAAGTAGAAACACGTTAAGCCACCTACTTGAATTTTATTATACACGAGCATATCAATTTTTAAATCTGACGTTTACCATAACTTGAAACAGGAAAAGATAAAACTATGTTTTATAAATTATAAGCGCCCTAGCAACATATTTATGTAAATGCTGTTAACTTTAAATTATTACAAAAAATAACAATAAAATACCTTTTCAATTGAATTTGAAGATGATAGTCTTTTAATGAAATATAAATAATAATATCTTTTGGAGGAACTAAACATGCGTAAATTATCACTTATCCTTGCAACATTTGCATTTGCAAGTTTTGCAAACACTGCATCTGCTGGCAACCTTGAAGCTACATTCGTTTGGAATCCAGATTCGAAAACTGTCACCATAAAAGATGGTATCAATACAAAAGGTGATAAATTGAACGATGAACAAAAACAAGTTTTGGCTAAAATCTTACAAAACTCTGTAGAGTCTAATAAAGATGCTGCTGCAACTTTAGGACTTTCCACCATCATTTCAGGTTTGCTTGGCTTTATCTGATAGATTTGGGTGAAGCTTGCTTCACCCATTATTTTTGAGTCAAACGAATTGACTGTTAACAAAAAAATTTAATTTTTTAGATCAATTCATCCTTACTATAACACAACGTAAAAACATACAATGTCTTGAGAATGAGTAAACACATTGTATACATAAGCAAAAATGTGTACTCATATAAAATTAAAGGCTTCATTATGCCATTCAATGATATCCCAGTTTTTAAAGCACTTGCACAACGATTAACAACCTTGTCTTTTCGTCAGGGGCTTCTTGCGCGAAATCTTGCAAATATTCAGACGCCTCATCAAAAAGCAATCGATATTGATCCCAAAGCGCTTTCAGGGTCTTCTCAAGGCTTTAAACATATTATTGAATTAAAAAAAACAAACGCAAAACATATATCTTCACAAAATCAAACAAGCTCTAATGGTCTTAAGATAACAACCAGTAAAGATAAAGATCAGGTGACTATCCAAGGTAATAATATTGCGCTGGATGACCAATTACAAAAAGTTGAAGAAACACGTCTTGCACACCAAGTTGCAACGATGCTTTATCGTAAAAATCATGATTTAATTCGGACGGCCCTTCAAGTAAAAGGCTAGATGCTTTTGATATTTCAGAAAAAAGTCCACTCCATTTAATGCAGTATGTTGAAAAGTCTATAAAAACTTGTCATTACTTTTAAGTCCGGCCCTTTTAGGTGGTGGGAAACTCGCAATGACGCAATTTTTTGTAACATTTTCTGGTTATTTCACTGTATTTCAAAACAACTCTAGTAATTCACTCCTCTTTCACGCTTCCTTTTTTCAATACTTTCTAATTGAGCTTGAAATATATCAGTTATTTTTTGATCTATTGCATCACGTATTCCACAAAGGGTGTCATCAAAATTATCATCACTGCAATATTGATTCTGAATATCATTAAGAGTTTTCCTTGCTTGTCCTAAATTCAACAAACTATGCTTTCCTGCCAACATAGATTCAATCTCATCAAATTTACTCATAACACTATCAGTATCATCGGATGATGTATCTTCAGCATAAGAATTAGCATTTATAAGAAGCAACATACTTAAAGTGAGAATAATTTTTTTCATTTGACGTCTCCTGTTTTATCTATTATCTATTATCTATTATCTATTAATATAAATTAAAAAAACGTTAATAATATTCAAAAAAATAAAATATTTGCTTTTTTCAAAAAATGTAATTACAATGTAATTATAAAGGGAGTTTATAATGAAAGCACATATTATACAAATTGGCCATTCCAAAGGCATAAGAATCCCTAAAACACTCATCGAACAATGTGGTTTTGGTGATACCATTAATATTGAAGTTCAAAATCATTCCATTATCCTTACGCCGTATAAAAAAAGAGAAAATTGGGCAAAAGCCTTTGAATCTATGGCTCAAAAAAAAGATGATGATCTTTTAGATATTGACACTATTCAGACCTCTTTTGACAAGGGTGAATGGGAATGGAGCTAAATCGATTTGACGTTCTGCTCATCAATCTCGACCCAACATTAGGCTCAGAAATAAAAAAAACACGTCCTTGCGTTGTCATATCCCCCAATGAAATGAATCATTACTTAAATACAATCATTGTAGCACCGATGACAAGTACCATTAAACATTACCCAACACGCATTGATTTAGAGTTTGACCACAAAAAAGGAAGTATTGTCCTCGATCAAATAAGAACAATAGATCGTGTGCGTGTGGTTAAAAAACTGGGACAATTAGACAAAAAAATTCAAACAAAAGTAATTAATGTCTTACTAGAAATGTTTGACGAATAAGCATTAACCTCTTCTTAATATTCTCCATGTTAAACTAAGACGTGATCGCTAAGCATGGAGAAGAAAATGTACAGATTCATAGTTTATACCCAAATAACTTTATTGTTATTATTAATCTTCTTAAATACCTACATTAGAAGTATTGCTACATGGCAAACGCACCCTATGTACATTATATTTCTAGGTGTTTTTTGGATTGTTTTTATTGTATTTCAATTTTACATCTTTAAAATAAGCAAAACAGAACCCTTTAAAGAAGCGCAAAAAAAATATCTAATAAAACGCGTTCAAAAAGGAATGCTCCATTATATAGTTTTATACGGAACATTAGGTACAATTCTATTTCCATTAGTACTAGTTCTAGTAAGTTACATCGAAAATCCTATTTTCAATTTTTCCTATCATTACCTTTGGCCTGGACTTTTGGGATATCCTTTTGCATATTTAATGTGGATAGTTGAAAAAAAGAATTACGATAAACTAAAATAAAAAATTAATGATTTTAAGGAGAAAGAAATGTATAGACTGTCACAATATATCTTTATAACACTTTTTCTTTTAATGGCGTTCTTAACCCCTTACATCATTCGAATTTATAATTCGCATACTGCTATGACTTTAAACGTCATAATGTTAATTGTCCTTATCTTAGCTGGATTTTATGTATATAAAATGAGCAAAACAAAAGAGGGTAAAGAAACATCCAAAAATGATCTAATAAAAAGAGTTCAAAAAGGAATGCTCTATTATCTTGTTGTATATGGAACATCTTTTGCAATCTCCTATCCATTGGCAGGGATCCTTTTTAGGTATATCAATAATCCTGCTATCGATTTTCCTTATCATCTATTGTGGGCAGGATTAATAGGATATCCATTAGCCTATTTAATGTGGATAGTTGATAAAAAACGCTACGAAAAAATGAAATAATTTTCCAGTAGGTTATGGAGAAAAAAATGAAATACAGAAATTACCTTCCAATAATTTTATTTTTTTCATTAATATTTCTAACAAAATATGCAGACCGTGTTGCAGATATGGATTTAGCAGAAAGCTGGAAAACACATCCCTTTCTTTTAAGTTTTACAATTGCACTTTGGATTTTCTACTTTGCTTATGCTTTGTATATGATTAAACTCAACAGAATAGAATCACGCAAGGAGTCCTATAAAGAAGAACAAAAAAAATACTTAAAGAAAAATATTGAAATAGGTGTTTTTTTGTATATTGCAAAATACGGAACAATAGCCACAATATTATCTCCATCAGTGATTATAATTATGAAATACATCGGGAATCCTTCTATAGATTTCCCCTATCATCTATTTTGGATTGGAATATTAGGATATCCATTAGCTTATTTAGCGTGGATAGTCGAAAAGAAGCGCTTTGAAAAACTAAAATAAATCTTTTATTTTATTACAAAGGAGAAAAAAAATGATCCAAAAAAAAATAACTATCCCAGCAATTTTAGTACTTTTTGTTTTCCTTTTATCTAGATACATAAATCGTATTGCAGAAAACAATACAACCATCATCATATTAAGTTATGTATTCTTAGCCTGTTCTTTTTTTGCATTTTTTGCATACCTATGGAAGCTTGAAAAAATGGAATCCACAAAAGAAGAACGTAAAAAATATCTAGAACAAACAATCGAAAAAGGAAGTGGTTATTTTGTATTAAAAGCTGGCACCTCCTTTAGTGTTTTATATATACTCTTCATAATTGCCTTAAAATACATTGAAAACCCCAACATTAGTTTTCCATATAACAACTTATGGGATATATGGATTGGTTATGTGTGGGCAATTCTTATGTGGATAACAGTAAAAAGAAGTTACGAAAAAATGAAGTAAATACACTTAAAACACCAAGCCTATTTGCCTAGAATTCTTTTAATATAATTTTCATCATAACGAAAGCCAAGAATCGCTGCCTCTGAATAAAGAGTCCCTACATAATCATCATGAAGAAAAACGGATAGGTTTTGCCTTTTATCGACTATCATCTGATCAGCTCTTCCACTTGCTCGATGCAATCAAGGCAATACCAAGAGCACCCAAAACTACTAAAACTTTACCGATCTGGGCTGTATGTTTCCCTTTTTCAAGATCCACAATAAATCTTCGTCCCGTCGACGTCATGCCAGCTAAATCTTCTTGCGTTAATTGCTGAGCTTTACGTGCTTCATAGACCAACCGACCAAGATCTTCAGGTTTTAATATAATATTGTTCACAAAGCCATCCCAATTTGTTCCCGTACGGTATCATTATAACCCAAAAAGAACAATAATCAATAAAAAGTTACCGATCGGGAACTTTTGTAGCTTTATGGGGAATAAAATCTGAAAATATTCCCGATCGGGAACAAAAAAAATAGCTAACGGTTAAAAAAATGCAATAAAAAAAACTAAAAATAATTAAGCCAAATCGCCGCGCACATTATAAACATTCTTCGGCGCCCATTTTTCAATGAATTCCTTTAAATCCTTGTCCGGCTGATCAGGCAAAACAACTTTCAACTCAACAATTTGGTCACCAAAAATATTATTAGCAACTTCAATGCCTTTATTTTTCAAACGCAATTTACTGCCTGTATTTGACCCTGCAGGAATTTTTAAATTAACATTACCTGAAATTGTTGGAATCGTAACGACTGCCCCCAAAATGGCTTCCTGAAGTGTTATAGGTAGATTAAGATGAATATCATTCCCAAGACGTGAAAAATATGGATCATCTTCAACCACGATTTCAACTAAAGCATCACCGCTTACACCACCCAAAGCGCTTGCATCACCCTGACCTTTAAGTCTTAAAATCTGTCCGTTTTTTGTGCCTGGCTGTATCGTTATATTTAGAGCACGGCCATTAGGCATTGAAACACGCTTTTTAGCCCCTTTAATAGATTCTAAAAATGGCAGCTTCAACGTATATTGAATATCATCGCCTTTTTGCGGTGCCTGTTTTCTTTTATTGCTCCAACCAAACAAGTCAGAGAAGAAATTAGAACTATCGAAATTATTATCAAAAGAAAAACTATCAGAACCACGCGATCCACCTTGGGAAGATCCTGTGCGTTGGGATGCAAAGGGATCAAAACCCGAATGCCCCCGAAAACCAGGATGTACATCATGGCCTTCAGCATCGATTTGACCTGCATCAAATTTTTTACGTTTTATGGGATCAGACAATATTTCATAAGCCGCATTAACTTCTTTAAAGCGTTTTTCAACATCTGGCTTATTCGGATTTAAATCGGGATGGTTTTCTTTCGCAAGCTTACGAAAAGTCTTTTTAATCTCGTCTTGAGAGGCAGACGTAGAAAGTCCTAATGTTTTATAGGGATCTTTCATGTCTGCTCCTCAATCAATAGAAATTAGCTTTGAATCTGCCAGCTTCCGTCGGGCTGACGACAAGCAGTACCATAAGCACTTTGCGTACGTCCACCAACATTTACATTATGTTGATATTCACGGCAATAACGGTTACCATTCTGATAAGTACGAACTGGAACGATTGTACCAGAATGACCATTATCAGGATTTGTCCAGTTAACAGGTGAATTTGTTTTTGCTGTTTCAAGCGCATTTTGTGTCGAACGTTCTGCAAGCATTCTATCAGTTTGATCCATAGATGCACCGATCGAACTACCAAGAAGTCCACCAAGAAGCGTACCTGCGATGGTTGTCGCAATTTTACCCTTGCCTTTACCCATTGTTGACCCAAGAACACCACCGCCGATACCACCAGCAATACCGCCAATTCCTTGTTTTGGCCCAATATCACAAGCACTTAAAAAGATGGTTGCTGATAAAAGAGTAATAATTGACTTTTTCATTCTATTTTCTTCCGTTATAAGGTTTAAACTATGCAATAAGCTTTAATAGTCTATTCTAATAAGAATAACAATAGAAATTGCGTAACAGATCAAACTTTATGAGATTTACCCAAAATTAGATCCTGAAAAAAATGAGAACCATTACTGAATTGGAAAATCCCAACGCATAACAAACCATAATCTCAGACGCGCTTTTATTGCATTTAGTTGCATATTAACTCAAGAAGAGGACTTTCACAACTCGTTTTATTAATGTATGGTTATCTTAAATAATAAGCATGGGAGCACAATTATGAGCATAAAACACATTCTAATCCCAATCGAAGGTCAAGATGCAGACAATTATGTTCTTGAAACTGCGTATAAAATGGGCCAAAAATTCAATGCTCATTTAGAAGTACTTGAAGTTATGCTCGATGGACGAGACGCAATCCCTTTTATTGGACAAGGACTTTCAGCCCCTGTTGTTGAACAAATTCTTCATTCTTTAGAAGCCGAAAGCAAAGATCAACGGAACAAAGCCCTTCAAAATTTTAATACCTGGCGCAAGCAGCACCCAGAATTGCTTTTCCTTGAGCATAAGGAAATACCACAAAATGGCAAAACAACACTCTCTTGGACTGAAATAATCGGTAGAAATGCAGAAATTGTTCCTGAAAAAGCCCGCGTTTCTGATATGGTTGTGCTCGCACGCACAAGCGCTAATGACGATGATTTAAGCGCTGCAATGGCAGAATCCACTTTAATGGAAGGTGGTTGTCCCGTTCTTTTTGCAGTCGAAAATATGCCCAAAGATATTGGTAGCAACATAACTTTATTTTGGAATGGCAGTCTTGAATGTGCGCGCGCTGTTCATTTCGCCCTCCCCTTCCTTAAGAAAGCCAGTAAAGTTACAGTACTCACAACATCTAAAGTTGATACAATGGGTGAAAGTGGTGCGGCCTTAAAAAATTATCTTGCCTACCACAATATCAATGTCGATCTTATCGATTTAGAGTGCGATACAAGTGATATTGGTGCGTCCATCCTTAAAAATTCATATGATTTAAAAGCAGATCTTTTCATCTTAGGTGCTTATTGTCATAGCAAATTACGTGAATGGGTTTTAGGCAGCATTACGCGTTATGTACTCAAAGAAGCGACCATTCCCTGCTTATTGATTCATTAAACCTATTTGAAACGCGCTACTGTGGTCGATTGAGTCGTTTCGCATAATGAGTTTCAAAAGAGACCTATTAAATAAAAATGATTTACCCTGTTGAGAAAGTTTAAACTTTTAGGTATAGTGCTTTTGGGCCCTTAGTTCAGCGGTTAGAACCCACCGCTCATAACGGTGTTGTCGCAGGTTCGAGTCCTGCAGGGCCCACCATCCCAACTCATTAAGTCGATTCCCCTTTAACTAATTCATTATAAACACAATTCTCCTAATGGTTTATTGACAGCTCATTTCACCTGTTTTATAACTTATCCTTCAAAATGAATAAGTTATTGGATTTCAGCATGTCTATCTATAAAAAATCAAACCTTTTAAGTTTTCATACCCTAATATTATTTATTATTATAATGATAATTTCGGATAGCGCGCATGCACGGGTAGCAATTTTTACTGCACCTATTCCTTTTGAAAACTCTACAAAAGGCGCTCAAATTTACCTTGATCTTGATCAATTAGAGAAAAAATTTAAAAAAGAAATAAAGAAAGCAGGAGAAAATAAAGAACTCTTAACAAAAAAAATCATTAAAGATTTATTCATCGATTCTGTTAATAAAAAAGCTATAAAAATTAAAATTGTTGATCTTCACCAAGAAATATTTATCGAAGAAGAAAAACCTATTATAGAGGAACATGAGAACCGTATAGATCCAATAGTAGAACAAACAATAAAAAATCGTATATTATATCTAACCCCTGAAAAGCTAAAAGCACAACATAAAAAACTAAAAAAAATGGAACCAAGTCAAGAAAAATTGATTTTAGACCCACGAAATGTTAATGCAAATCTACTTCAATCTAAAGAACTTCGACATGTTACACCTGATCCACGTCCAAAGCCCGCTCATAATGTTTGGCCACAACTTATTGAAGACACCATACAAAATTTCAAGAAAGCGCCACAAATCATCAAACCTGATTATGAACAGTTTCCTGATGAATCCGAAATTGGCCTCAATTATTTTGGTATCGCACCCCTTTCACTTAAAGAAGTTGATGCTGAAGACCACAAAGAACAGATTGAGGATGAACATAATAATGAAGGCCTCACTGAAGACGAAAATCCATTTGCCTTGTATCCAGAACAAGATTTATTAGATCAAGAAGATGAAGAATCCAAATCAGAACAACCTATTATGCTTGCAGAAAGTTTGATTAAAGATGACAAACAACCTATTGAAATAGCACCTTCATTAAAACCAGTTCAAAACAACAATTGGATTAATGGCATCAGACCATCCGCTAGATCACGCCTCTTTATCAAGAGAAAAGACACCCCAAAACCATCAATGAATGAATTAAACCAACAAGAATTGCATACGATACAAATCCCACAAGAACCTTCATCTGCGGCACTTCTTTCACCATTAACTCAAACACCTGCCTTGTTGCCAGATATTCATGAATCTGGTAATAAAATTATAAATAACAGCAAATCGTTACATTCACCTTCAATTAACACACCGAAAGAAACGTCAACACCTCCCTTTATCCCTAAGAAATCTAAGAAAAAAATTAAACCCATTGTTTCTGATCAAGCTTCTCCGTCAATACTACAAAGCAACACAGATATAAAACGAACTTTAGAAAACGATACACCAAAACCTGTACATGGAAATCAACACATTGAAAATCCGAATGAAGCGTCAACACCTCCCTTTATCCCTAAGAAATCTAAGAAAAAAATTAGTCGGATTATTCCTGATCAAGCTTCTCCGTCAATCCTACAAAGCAACAGTGATATAATACGAATTTTAGAAAACGATACACCAAAACCTGTACATGGAAATCAACACATTGAAAATACGAAAGAAACGTCAACACCTCCCTTTATCCCTAAGAAAGCTAAGAAAAAAATTAGTCGGATTATTCCTGATCAAACTCCTCCATCAACCCCTCAAAGCAACAGAGATATAAAACGAATTTTAGAAAGCGACACACCAAAACCAGTACCTGGAAATCAAAACATTGAAAATATACCTATTGATTTCAATATACCTTTCGTTACAAGCCCTAAAAAAGGAACACCTCTCAAACCTTCAACCCCTTATGACGACCTCTTATCTCCTATTTACAATGAACAAGCTCAATTCACACCTCAACCCCAAAGCGTTCAAGTGTTTCATGTTCGACCTTTAGAATCACAAAAAGATCAATTAGATAGAGTTTTAAAAGAAAGAGACAATAATTCATTAGCACGCGTAAAAAAAACAAAAGCACAAAAAGAAAGACGCAAAGCACTTCCATATGATCAACCTTCCCCGTTTTTTGCTGATCCTATTGATGAAAACAGCATCAACCCCATTACTCAACATAATCAAAAAGAAGATCACATTACCTTACCCAATGACTTAGCAATGCCTAAGCCTCAAGAAACAGACGATACAGTCGCAGATAACAATGAACGTAGACACTTACCTATAATTAAACCATTAAATATAACTCAAGAACCAATAACACCTCCGTTTAACTCAAAAAAACCTAAAAGTAGAATTAAACCTATTGTTTTAGATCAGATCTCTCCTATAACGACTAATAAAATAATACAACCTGAATCTGATCCAATATTGCCAACAATATCTGAGCTTGTATTAAATCCAGTAGTAGATGAGACGCCGCCTATATTTGATGTCGTATTACCTACAGATAATCAGGTATTGCCAACAATATCTGAGCCTGTATTGCCTGTATCTGAGCCTGTATTGCCAACAACACATTATCCTACATTACCTCCAGAAATAAATCCAACATTACCTGCAGATAATCCGATATTCCCGACAATTTCTGATCCAGTATTGCCGACAATACCTAATCCTGTATTACCTCCAGTATTGCCAACAATCAACGTAATATCACCTGTACCTTCTGATGCAGCTAGTTACCTACCACCTCATAATGAAGATGAAAAAGAAATAGTTACTATTGTCCCCCCCACTCAAGAACAACCAAAAAACAAAAACAAACCTATTGTTATCGATCAAATCTCCCCTATAACAATTACACCAAGTCCCAGAGTGATTTATTATCCTTCTTGGTCCAAAAAATTATTTCAAGACCTAGAAGAAGAATTAAACGAAAAGGATGATTTAGAGGAAGAAGATGATTTAGATGATGCTGATCCTATTGATAATAATTCCGAATCATATAAAAAAATAAATATATTGGGTAATGATGTACCTAAACCTACGCCATCTTTTATACCACCACCGCCTCCCGCACCATCACTTCAAGATCTTACCAAACCCAGATTAATGCCACAAAAAGATTCAGAAATACAACAAGACAGGACAATAAAAAAACAAGTGGCAAAACCAACGCCAAATGCATTTGATAATCACTTACATTCTTCTTTGGCACTCAGAAGAGCACAAGTAGTTGATTCACCTGAAAGCTCACCTGAAACCAAGGCGCCAAAGTTTAAAAAACCGATTGGCAAAGAAATCAAACCAATTGAATTTAAACCTGAACCAAAAAAATCTGCTGCATTGCAAAAAATTTCAAAAGATTTAAACGATACTTCTTTGAAAATAGTTGCAATATGCGATAAATTTAGAGCAAGAATTAAATCCACTGAGCAAATTGAAGAATCACTTATCGCGCAAGTGATTATATTTAAAAATCAATCAGTTTCAGGATTTTCACAAAAAACTAGTACTGTTGGTGAAGTTCGAAGATTATATAAAGATTATGAAGCCCTTAAAAATAAGCATGTTGAATTAAAAGGAAACGAACAAAAACAAATCCAAAAAGAAGCAGCCGAAGCTGAAAAACGCGTGGCGATTGAAGCCGAAAAAGCTGCAGCTAGAGCTGAAAAAGAGGCTAAAAAAAGACGCAAAGCAGCTCAACCTGATGTATTAGACCGTGCAAAAATAGCTGCTGTGAAGTTCACTGACCTTATTAAAGGTTTCGTTTTCAAAAAGAAAGATGAAATTGTACGTGAAGATATTGAAATGGATGACTTTAAACCTTCACAATCTATTCCAAATATTCCTATTGCTAAAGATCCCAATCCACCCGCTGGCGGCTCTTCCGAAACTATAATGGATAGCTTGGCACAAAAGATAAACATGTTTAAAATCGCACCTAGAAATGTTGAGAATTCAGGTTCTGAGTCTGACAACGCTTCTGATTCAGATGATGATTGGGATGATTAAAGGGCACTATTAAGCTTAGACACAAACATTTCTTTCCCTGGACGCGTTACAAACCCAATAGGCCCGAGCAATGATCCAGGGAAAGAAAAAAATTTCTACCTCCCCAGGGGGAAGGATTCAAATTTTGAACATCCCACCCCCTACGTCCCGCGACTTGATCGCGGGATCCATAAAACTTGTTGAAAAATAACGACATATATTTGTCATTTTACTGTTTTATCATGGACCCCGCGATCAAGTCGCGGGGCGTAGCAGGAGGGGGGAGCAGGGGAAAGAAATTTTTAATTCAAAACCAACTTAATTGAGTAAATCGATATTTCTTAAAATTCTAACATTTTTATTAATTTTGGTTGTCACTTTTAAATGACTTAACGTAATATCAGATTTAACTTTACGTTTAAAACGAGCATTCACATCATTAAAAAAAGTTTTAAGATACCCAAATTCAGCAGGCGTAAAAGCTGTTGTTTTTGCACACGCACCAGGATGTTTTTTGTTCTTAATTACCAAATTATGACCCTCTTGAATAATGTGATATGCTCTATTTGAATATTTAAAAACATTAGCAATTGTTATATGTGGCACGAAGGGATATCGTC
This sequence comes from Alphaproteobacteria bacterium, assembly GCA_030680745.1. Lineage (NCBI taxonomy): Bacteria > Pseudomonadati > Pseudomonadota > Alphaproteobacteria > Alphaproteobacteria bacterium. The sequence continues at coordinate 61,581 of JAUXUR010000077.1, read as the reverse complement.
TTAATGCATATTTTCCAAAATATGGATCTTGTTTTGAGTTCAAAGCATAACTACCCCAATCTAAACCCAAATTAGCATCATGATTTGTGCGCACCACTAAATTCGCATAATAAATTTCAGACAAATTATCAATTTGACCAAGATTATCTTCTTTAAGCGTTAAACATGTCTTACGACCATCATCACCTTTATAATAAACAAAAAGTAAAAGTTCAGCTGCCTTCCCTTGATATCCTAAGGGTGACATATTTATTTTTTTTGATTTAAAACCTTCTGCAAATCCTTTTATCTTCATAAAATCATCGTCATTAAACATGTCAGCTTTTTGTTTGCCCTTAAAATGCTCCAAAGTAATGTGATAATTTGCTGGACTTATACGCTCTACAAAATAAAATGAACTTGTTTTATCAGCAGAATCTGGCACAGGAAAGGCTTTTGCTGCGGGTTGTTTTGTAGGAACGCCTTTAGAAACATTTGTAGCATCATTTGCAGATAAAGGCATATTGACACAAAAATTACTGTAATCTGCATGGACGATTGAACCAGTCAACACTACAAAAAGCATAAGAATCGTTTTTAACTTAAACATAATTCACCTAATTAATAAATTTATAATAATATAGTATAAATAATTTTGTCAATTACGTCAATAAAATTGTCTTTTAAACAAAAGATCATGTTACAAAATTTGAAAAAGCAATAGGTCAATTAGAAAATTTTATTTAATTTCCAAAGATTTATAAGATTTGATTTATTTGTTTGCTTTGTCTTTAATTTGAGATACTCAATTGTTTTTTCAATTGTACGATGTGAAACGCCTAAATTTTGTGCAATTGATTTTGCTGAATAGCCTTCTGAAAACAAAGCAAGACAATCTTTTTCGCGTGGTGTAATAAATTGACGCGTTCCATCAATATAAAATGGAATTTTTTGAGCATTAAATTTTGGATCATCTTTATTTGAGAACATATCATTGTAAGACAAATTCATAGGAATTGAAAATGAAGATCTATTGTCGCGTGTATTCTCATCACTAAGAATAATGCGACTTTGAGATTCAAAATGCCAAATAAATTCTTCCAATATATTCATTTTGTTTAAATAAAAATTATAAATTAAAGATGAGTTTAAATCTCCAGAAAAACAAAATACACGCAAAAATCCATTGTCTTTTTTATAAATGCTTAACCCATGCCAAATATTGTGCTTCTTCAAACACGACATAACATGATCATCACCTTCAAGAGGCCAATAATATGAATGAAACTTAGGTGTGTTAAATGCGATAGAAACTTCTTTCTCAAATGCCGCGCCATTGGATTCAAATCCTAAAAACACTTCTGACCACGCAACATCAGTGCACATATGAAAAAATTCTTTTTCGTTGTAAAACTCCATATATGCAAAAGAAGTAATAGGCGTATTTTTAAATAAAGGCGCACAAATAGCATTAAGCCAGGCATTCTTTTGTTGATCAAATTCTAACAATTTCTTTTTTTGCATATTATTTTTAATCATTGAATACCCTAATATGGATTAATAATAAATATAATTTACTATAAATACTAAAAAAAGTAAATAAAAATAGACATTTTTTATACAGCAATATCTAAATATTTATGTTGTTCTAGACTTAAAATAGAAAAGCATAACAATTAATGTATTTTTTATTTTTTCCCATGCCATTATCTTAAACATTTTTTAACTTTTGTTGATTAAACTATAAGTATGATTTTTTAATCAGGAGCAAGAAAATGAGAAAAAAAGTTGGATTGTTATTTACAATGTCGATGTTTTTGATTCCAACAGTTTTTGCAGGAAGCTACACAATGATCAACAACGCAGATACTGACGTGCAAATACATATGACCTTTTGCGGTAATGCAGATCCATGTATAGTGAAAATTCCGGCTGGTGGACACAAAACAGCAACTACGCCCTTTGGTTATATTAAAGGGTTTGCATTTACCATCAAACCGGCTGACGAAACCTTTAAAGGAAAAGAATGCTCCATGAGCAAAGATAAGGACGATATAGTCCTAAGGGTGAGAAGCTCTAAATTATCGCTTTCAGGCAAAACACTAACCTGTGACATTGAATGATACTTATAGACGAGCCAGATAAGATTGCAATGCCCTGTGAGACTCAAAGCGCAAAATAGGAAATTTGAAATCAATTGAATAGGTGGGTTTGACGGACCTTAATAAGCACAAAACAAGAGTTGAAATGATGTATTTTCACAGGGATTACGCTATAGAATTTTATAAATAAAAATATACATTTTTTATCTAAAAAATTTACCCACCAAACATTCCTTCATTTTTTCTTCAGCAATCTCAAAACGATATTTTTCACGAACAAAATCTTGCGCATTACGACCCATTTTTTGCCTTAACATTCCATCATTTAACAACATATCCAAATGAACCGCATATTCTTGGTTGTCATGCACTACAAAACCTGTTTCGTTTGGCTGCATAAAATAACGCCCACCACTTCGTTGATCCATCACGACTGGCAATCCCATGGATTGAGCCTCTAAATACACCATGCCCATCGCTTCCCTTAAGCCTGGCCATGCAAAAATATCAGAAGCTGCATAATAAATCGGCATATCTTTCGGTTCAATTACGCCAAAAAAATAGGCTTGCTTCATAGCACTAAAACAATATCTTATAACTGATTCTTTTTCGCCAGCACCGATAATAAGTAATTCATAATTCTGATTGTTTAATAAATCTAAAGATTCTTTTAAATAAATATATGAATCATATTTTTTATGTTCACGCATTTGCGCGACCACTAAAATCCAAGACTTGTTTACGTCCAACGAGTGCTTGTCAGCTATAAATTGTCGGCTAACCCGCTTATCGATTTGTTGAAAAAATTGGGACTGCATCATTAAAGGAAAAAGAATATTTTTCTCTCCATATCCTTTCTGATCGATTATTTCCTTATCTTTAGGATTTAAACTTAAAATCACATCAGCTTTTTGAAGCGCTTTTTCAACAAAAGGATAAAAAATTCTCCAATCCCCGCAACGCTCAGCAGGATTTAAAGATGCTTCGATCAACATATAAGGAATATTAAATTTTTCGGCTATTACAGATCCTAAAAGATCAGGTGCTTTGTGATAATGATGATATGTCACCCACAATATTGGCTTTTCAAATTTCAACAAACCCTCAATACGCTCAATCTCATGGCAAGCAGCATCTATAATAATCGACTGAACACTTGCAAGGCCTTTTGACTCACGAGACGAAAATGTACTTGGCGTTAAAACCTTATAGCCTAATCCTTCAAAAAGCTTAACAAAAGATGCTGCAATAATTTTATCGCCAGAAACATGATCATTATGTTTATTGCTAAGCGGCGCGTAAAAAAGAATTGTGCTTGAACAATGCGTCAAGTTTTTCAACCCCTTTTTTCAAGTCAAATTCTGTTTTTAATTTTTTTTGCGCTTTTGTTGCAAGCTCATGTCTTAATGCAGGATTCATCACCAAATGTTCAATCGAAAACATCAATGCTTGCGGATCGTCAGACGGCACCATTAACCCATTTTTTTCATGCGTGATAAGTTCCGCAATACCACCAACGAATGTGCTGATAACTGAAACGCCATGGCTCATGGCCTCCATCAACACGTTAGGAATCCCATCACGATCCCCTGATTCAGTCACTTTTGCCGGCAATATAAAAATATCGCCATTATCATATAGATTTTTGACTTCATATGCAGAAAGAGGTCCTAAAAAATCAACATGCTCAGCAATACCCAATTCTTGTGCTAAAGACTTTAATCGGCGTTTTTCTTCACCACCGCCGCCTAAAGATAAGTGCCAATGGATACGTTTAGGAAGCATCGACAATGCTTTCAATAACACATCAAAACCCTTTTTAGGAACCAGCCTGCCCAATGTAATCAATCGAATTTTTTGATCAGCACTCGATCCATCATGACCATTGAGCACAGGCGGCTTTATAGGAAATCTTTTAAAATCCAACCCATGATGCACAAGTTGAATTTTTTCTGGATTATCCGTTAGATTACGCAAATATTCTGCGGCTTCATGATGACAAGATGCAACCCAGGTCGCCGCTTTTATTTTACGTTCCAAATCCCAAGTTTCTGATTCCCAAATATCTTTTGCATGCGCTGAAATTGTAAGCGTTTTGCCAGACAGCAAATGTGCATAATAGGCAACACTTGTGGGCGCATGAATAAAATGGCCATGAATATGATCAACGTCTTTAGGACATTCATTCAAAAAAACAAGCGCTTGAAAAAATCTTTTCAACGGCTTCATCGATTTCTGACGTTTCATATCCTGCCAAATTAATGGCAATAAATTTGGATAATTTAATTTTTTTTGATAAAAACGAATTGCTTGTATAAGTCTAATCGGTTCTAAAACTGGATGCTCAAGAAGATACGTGATAGGCGCTTCAACCCAGCTATGAAAATGATGTTTTTTACGATCCTTGGGCTGCTTTAATGCAAAAAGATGAATCTGATACCCTTTTTGTTCGAGCGCATAAATTTCTTGTGCGATAAAAGTTTCGGAAAGACGTGGATATCCTTTTAATATATAAGCAATATTTATTTTTTTCACCTTATCTCCCTCCACTTTTTTACTTGCGTATTATTTATTATATTTAAAATGAATTATCCTACGCTTAAATTCATCGTTAGATGTGCATATTCATGTATTCATGTATCTTAAAGCACACAACGTCACAACTCTAAAGACACAGGATCACTTGCTAAGCTATAGAATTAATTTGAGAGTGCTTTTTTACCCTCATGAAAAAAATCTTTCAACCTTAGAACGAGCTCTTCCATAGCCTCTTGCGGCCCAATCGTAATACGTAAACATGACCCTGATAATCCCGGAAGATTTAATGCGCGCGTTAATATATGACGATCAAGCAAATATTCTTGTAAATCTTGTGCCGTAACACCCGAATTTTCTTTAAAAAGCAACAAACTAAAATTCGTATAAGTTTTTTGATATTCTAGCCCAAGTTGATCCAATTCTTTTTCAAACCAATTACGCCAATATAAATTATGCGCAACGCATTTTTGCACAAACATCTGATCAGCAAGTGCTGCAATTGATACTTCTTGCGCAACAGAATTTACATGAAAAGCAAGCCTGATACGATTGATCACGGAAATTATATCAGTTGAGACATAAGCCCAACCAACACGAAGTGCTGCAAGTCCGTAAATTTTTGATAATGTACGCGTCATCACAACGTTAGGATATTGATCCACCAAAGAAGAACCCGTCCCATACTCACCCTCAACCATATATTCAGCATAGGCCGAATCAATAATAATCAAAACGTTAGAAGGAACAGATTCACATAAACGCTTCAATTCAACTAAAGGCACAAAAGTACCTGTAGGATTGTTAGGATTGGCAATACAAATAATACGCGTTTTAGGTGAAATATTTTCTAAAATTGCATCAATCTGTGTTGTCAGATTATTTTCTTTGGCAAGGACAGCTTTTGCCCCTTGTGCTTTTGTTAAAATGGGAAACAAAAAAAAGCCATTTTCAGAAAGAATGACTTCCTCATCAATCCCAACATAGGCTCTAAACAATAAAGACAAAATTTCATCTGAACCATTCCCCAAAAGAATGTTTTCAGACGATAAATGATGAAGATCGGCAATTGCTTTTTTAAGTGCTACAGCACCTTGATCCGGATAACGATTAAGACGCGTATACGCTTTTTGATAGGCGCTTAAAGTGTGTTGTGATGGTCCCAATAAATTTTCATTGCTCGCCAGACCCCAAATTTTAGAATCCTCAGGTAAAAAACCACCTGCTTTATAAGGTGCAATATCTAAAATACCTGGATTGGGGATCAATTTTAACATCTTTACAGCTCTCTATTCGCTGGCCTATAACACCAAAGCAATTTTTTTATACAAAGTTTTCTAATTGTATACTAAATTTTTAAAAATTATAAGTAGGTGGGCCCATTTTTTTCTTGATTTTACCTAGCATATATGGGACCTTCTTGGGAAACGTAACTACCCACCCCCCCTCTAGACTAACAACCAAGCATATGTGGCAAAGTCTAGAAAAGACGAGAACCGACACGGAATGTACTTAAGTACATGAGTACCGGAAGCGCAGACTTGACGACGAATTTGTCCATAGGGTTGGCTGTTACTTGGAAATAATAAATTTGGTGCTACATGTCTTTATCTCTTGCAGAATCACTCTCTGAACTTAACAATCCTTTGGATTGCATTGAAGAAATTTTAGCTTCTCGCGAATGGAGCTTTGAGCGTATTTCAGAAGATGAACTTCATGTAGATGTTACAGGACGTTGGTGCGATTACAGGCTTCATTTTTTATGGCGCGATGAATTAAGCGTTCTGCATTTTACAGTCCTTTTTGACATTAAAGTCCCTAAACCCAAACGAGCCCCCCTTTATGAATTAATGGCAAAAGCCAATGAAAAACTTTGGTTTGGGCATTTTGCGTATATTCAAGAACAAGGCATTCCTTGTTACCGCCATGCTTTACCTTTCCGGGGCATGCTTAAAATGAGCAATGAACAAATTGAAGATCTCGTTGAAATAGCGCTTGATGAATGCGAACGTTTTTATCCAGCCTTCCAAATGGTTATCTTAGATAATAAAACCACGAAAGAAGCCTTTGAAGTTGCCTTATTTGAAACGCTTGGAGAAGCCTAATGCAACGCCTTTTGCTCATTGGTTGTGGCAAAATGGGCGGTGCTATTCTTAAAGGTGTTGTAGAGCAACATGCGGATTTTCATATAGATATTATAGATCATCACGCAAATGCTAGTCTATTTTCTGAAAATAAAAACTTACATTTCTATACATCAATTGAGCAGGTTAAAAGTAAACCAGATTTAACGATTCTTGCTGTTAAGCCACAACATATGACTGAACTTCTTGAAAACTTACCCAAAATCGTTAAAAACTCAAAAACTTTTTTATCTATTGCCGCTGGCAAAACACTTCATTATTTTGAACAATATTTAGGTTCCCATACGCCTATTATCCGCACAATGCCCAATACACCTGCTTCCATCGGCAAAGGTATCATCGCATGCATCGCCAACAAATTTGTTTCCCCAACTATAATAGATGAAGCAAGCATTTTATTGCAATCCACGGGCGATGTTTTATGGATTGAAGATGAATCCCTTATGGATGCGATCTCTGCCGTTTCAGGATCTGGCCCCGCATATCTTTTTTATTTTACAGAAATGCTTGAAAAAGCAGGAATTCAAAATGGATTACCACCCGAGATTGCTAAAATTCTTGCACGCAAAACAATGATTGGTGCAGCACATTTAATGGAGCAAGATGACACCCCCCTTGAAACATTAAGACGCAATGTCACAAGCCCTAATGGCATGACTGAAGCAGGCCTTAAAGTGCTACAGCATGATGATGCGCTTAACGTTTTACTGAAAGAAACATTGAAAGCAGCGAGTAAACGTTCCAAAGAGCTTGGTGCGTAATCTTACACTCAATATATCTCATTTTATTTTTTATTGCAGAACGTACAAAATTATTAACCTATTGAAAAATAAACAAATACTTAAAATCATCCCTCAAAAAAAATCAAAATCTAAGTATTTTATACGTATATTTTAATTTGAATTAATTTGATAAAATGCCAATCATGCTGATTAAGCATTAATCAGCGTGTTAAAATGCAATGGGTTCATCTTGATGTTTCCCGAGTGTAAAATTATAAAGGAAAATACTTATGACAATTAAAAGTTTTAGAACAATTGTTTTGTCGACAATTTTGTCGGTTACTTTTATGGCCACAAATTTTCAAAATCAAGCAATCTCAATGGAAAGAAATATACAGACCCCAGATGAAGAGCTTATCTTAGCCGTCAAAGGGTATAAGAAAACAGGCGCAGCTGTATTGGTTGGGATGATAAATCCGATCGTAGGCGCCATGATTGCGTGCGCTCCCAATGACGAAAAAGACCGTGATCTCGTTAAGATACAAAAGGCGTTAGATAATGGTGCAGACGTTAATTATAGAGATACTTTTACTTGGACTCCTCTTTTATACGCTGCTTATGGCGGATATCCTAAGATTGCTCAATTTTTACTTGAAAATGGTGCTGACAAAACTTTAGCGCCGACTGAAAGAAATATTCAAGATTGGAGGGGATACACACCTGTGAAAGTTGCTGATTATTACTTAAACGACTATACAAAACATAAGCAAACTTGCGAGCCTGACATGATTGAATATTATGATGAACTAATTCAAAGATATGCTCAGCTTGTAGAGATACTTAAGTAAGATAGAAGAGCTACTAACAATAATATAAAAGGTTGTTGTGGTGGCGATTATATGGTGTTGATATATGGATAAAGTCAAAAAAACACCAGACTTTTCTACATATCAACACCCTTACATTCATAAAAAAAGACCACCAGAATAGTTTAGAAATAACAAATTAGTGTTTAATGACAAAAGTTGATTTTTTAACTGAATTTCCACACCCCCTCCAAAAAAAAAAAAGAAGTAGGATGGTTCGCAAAGACGATATCCTTTTATGTTCTTTTTAATGCAGACTCACACATTTTAATTCAACGACATTTTAATTTCCAAATTCGCCTTCATAGAACACAAAACTATCAACCTATTGAAAAATATATAAACATAAAAATTTTCATCCCAACAAAAATAAAAAACCCAGTATTTTTTACGGGTATTTTCAATAAAACAAATGCTGTATTATAAAATTCATTCAGTTTATTATTTAATAAATATAAATTGATGCAAATTAATCAAATTTTAAAATTAACAAGGCATTAAAATGAAAAAAACACTATTAACATTTTCTATTCTACTTTCATCGCCTGTTTTCAATACATTTGCCGTTGGTGGTGATAATATAATTGAAATCGACTCTTTATCCATAGAACAACTTCAAGCTATCACAAACGATGTATCAAAATCTGAATACGAACGATTGGATGCTTGCAAAAAATTGTTAAACCTTTCTGAAGATAGAATAGAGGAGACTCTATTTTTATCTTTAACTCATGTGATTAACCGTCTTGCTATAGATGGACAAGATTTAAATGTTAAATCTGAAGCTTTTCATGTATTTCATAGTGTAATCGAGCCTAGACTTTTGGAGATTTTACAAAACACTAATGATAAAACTGTCAAATTGGAAGCGCTTGCAGAATTCTGGTATAACCCAGAAGTACGCACTTCATGTCGTGATTTATTAAATCCTATATTGTTAGATCTTATGCAAAATGCAAAAGATGAAACGACTAAATACATAGCCATCGTTACGTTGCTCAGCGACCAAAAATCTATATATGAACACCGCAATGCATTAATCCATACGCTTTTGGATCTTGCACAAAATGCAAAAATTGACACACTCAGATTTTATGCAATCACTACACTGCAGAAATTAGACTATTTAGACTATTATGCATTAATTCATAAAATAAATGCACACCATAATACATTAATGCCTACACTTTTGGATCCTACTCAAAATACAAAAGATGAAAAGGATCCACTCATAGCAATCATTACACTGGAAAATGAAACACAAGAAAAAATTATATATTATAATGACTTAAAATTAGACATTGTTCTAAATGGTTCTGATGGAATAATTCGTGACAAAGCAATAGATTCTATATTATTATCTAGTCCAAAAATTATTACACAGCACGAATTAATATTATGCGATACCTTTAAAAAAAGACTTAATGAAGAACCCGACAATATGAACCTAAAGCTTAAAACCTATCTGATGTTTGGGGCTCCCTTCCAAGAAGAATTTGATTGTTTTATAAAAGAACACTGGCCTATTATGAATAATAATGAAAAAAGTTTCCTTTTGAAGGACTTAATCTCTCTTTTTGGTGCTGAAAATCCCCGCGTCAAAGAATTATTATTCTTATGTGCACACGAAAAGGATCATTATGATAGAGCATTAGAGGTCTATATAGATTTACTTTTAAAACTTGAAAAGCCTTTTACACACAATCCAAACGTTTTCGCATTAAAAATCGAAGGAAAAAATGAAAAAACTCTTCGCTTTGCTATCAATTCAGAAATATTTGATTACTTTACAATAAAAAATCAAGAAGCTTTAGCAACCCTTGATGATGTTGATTTTATCCTTGGCGCCGATACAGATATCACTATAAAGACTATTCGAAACGACTCTGATTTTAAAAGCTATTTCACAGCACCTTTTTCAGAAGAATCTATAATACTTCAAGCCATGATTAAAAAATTTAAAAAAATGGGTGAAAATGGTAAGGAAAAGCTGATCTGTTTAATGTATGATATGCATCAAAACGCACATACCAAAAACAAAGCCATTATTGATCATTATTTAATTGAATCAAAATCTCTTCCTTTAGCTAAACTTAAAAATATAACTGATTGGTTGATTCGTCTTAAAGAAAATTCTTATTTATCAGATGAAGATATAAAAACATCTTTTAATATGTCGAGAAATCAATTAATAACACTCGTTTCAGATATGCTGAAACCTAATCATATACTCCGTAGATATTTGACTGATCTTAACACAGAAGAAGTACAGCTTTTTAAAGCATTATTAGGATCTATTATAGAACTTGAAGAACATACCAATCCGAATGATCAAAAAAAATTAGGGGAAACCTTAAAATCAGCACTTAATATTTTGCTGCAACTGTCTAATTCAAAAGTATACATTAAAAGATACAATGTACCATGTAAAAAACATTACATTTATTCGCAATCAACAAACTCAGAAAATTTTACCAACACACTTAATAAACTATGTGAAGCACATCAAATTTATTTACCTGCGAATACATTTGACGAACAATCATATTCATTAACTTTCGAAAATATAAAAAAGATATTCATAAAAGAATTAATTAATATTAAATATGAAAGTATTAATGAATTAAATGAAAAATTAGTAGGAAAAAAATATTTTATAACACCTTATGAAGTCGAATATATTAAAGATATTCTAGGCGGTGCAATTGGATTACGAAATCCTCATAAAGCACCAGATTTTTGGCAGAGAGCCTCTCTGTTCGATTTAACATCAAAATCTTTGCAAGAAATTTTAGATTTATTTCATGAGGATTTCACCGTAGATAAAATCATTAATTATATTGAGATGCTTATCTCAGATAAATTCCATACTTTTGATTCTGAAACTGGCATAGACACAACTTGGAATGAGATAAGTATTATTGCAAAAGAAGAATTACGCATCAAAGGAATAGATGAATCAATCGTTGATTTGTATATGTTTTACTACAGTGAAAATGGACAATGGAGAAAAAAACTCGCCATGGCTTTGTTTTTAACAAAACTTGGTATTTTAAACGAAGTTGATGAAAACGGTAACCCTGTTGCGGATAATAACGTTATCCTCGATTAGATTTTTACACTTGTTTCCTGGATCTGACTTGACCCAATGGGTTCTGTCCGATTCAGGAAGACAATGATAACACGAACACGGAAATTAACTTCATAGGAAATCTAAGGTTTCCGTCGTTGCGATGAGCCGAAGGTGAAGAAGCAATCCAGAAAAAATGTTCGAAAAACTCAAAATATCGATTTTTAACTGGATTGCCACACCCCCTGCAGGGGTTCGCAACGACGATATCCTTTTATGTTCTTTTTAATTCAAACGGACACACTTTAATTCAGCTATGTTTTAATTTCCAAATTTGCGTTATATAGTCGATAGAGCTGAGATTCATACAAAAAATGATCGTGTATCAATCCGACTCAATCGGCTATAATCAAAACCAAATATCTGGAGAGCCCCTATGAACAACACATCTTTAGCTAAAATCTTAAAGCCGATTTTTGAATTTATAGGTGTTCATGGTTGGAATAATACGTCCCTTTACGCCCTTTCCCAAACAACAGATTTAGGCCTTGCTGATTTTCATGCATTTTTTCCTAACAAAGCAGAAATTCTTAAAAAATTTGGCAATATGATCGACAACGAAATTCTATCGCAATTTGCTGATGACATAAGCAATGATCCCCATGATGCCTTATTCGATATGCTCATGACACGATTTGAACTCATGGCGCCCTATAAAAAAGGTATTCTTGCGATTTACAATGATACAATTGGTCACTTAAGCGTTGATCTTATCAAGACACTCCCCCATATCCTGCAATCCCTTACTTGGATGGGATCTTTGATCCCAAAACAAAATTATGATGCCTTTAAAAAATTTCCCACGCTGAAACTTTCGTATTTATATTTTCAAACAACGCGCACCTGGCTTTGGGACGAAACCGACGAACTAAGTCTTACCATGGTTGAAATTGATGAACGGCTAAAAGAAATCGAACAATTCTCAACGCGCCCAAGTATTTTTTCATTTGTCACAAAATTTTTCAAATAGAACTTTTATTTAAAAATATGATACAATGAATCAAATACAACAAAACACAGGGAGAATATAATGAAAAAAACTTTTATTGCTATGACGCTTGCATTATTTGCAACTCATGCAGCCTATAGCGCGTCAATACTAGCAGTAGATCCAGTACCACCAGCAGATGGATATCAAGCAGCAAAAAATAGCGAAATTTGTTCACAAGACTGGACAACGAACTCAAAAGGTAACACTTCTGTACTTTTTGACGATGGCAAGGGTTATAAGCGTAGTTTTAAAAAAATGGAATACATTGAAGCTTGCAAAAAGGGCAAATTACCCGTCCTTAGCAGCATGAAATAAGTTTTATTTTACAAAAGCTGAGATAATTATATTATCTCAGCTTTATTGTTATATTTACATAAGAATGCATTCCCTTATGCTTTGACAAAATTATGATGCTTTTAAAAAATTTCCCACGCTGAAACTTTCGTATTTATATTTTCAAACAACGCGCACCTAGCTTTGGGACGAAACCGACGAACTAAGTCTTACCATGGTTGAAATTGATGAACGGCTAAAAGAAATCGAACAATTCTCAGCGCGCCCAAGTATTTTTTCATTTGTCACAAAATTTTTCAAATAGATTGTTTAATAAAACATATGATATAATTAATTGAATGAAACAAAATACAGGGAGAATATCATGAAAAAAGTTTTTATTGCTATGACGCTTGCATTTTTTGTAACTCAAGCAGCCTATAGCGCACCATTATCATCTGTACAGCCAGCACCCGTTAAAGGCGTTCAAACGGCAAAGGATGATGCGACTTGCCAAAGTGATTGGACAAAATACTCAAAAGGCAAAGACTATGTCAAATTTGCTGTAGGCGGATTTGTAGGTGTACGCAGCTTTACAAAAGACAATTACATCAAAGCGTGCAAAGAAGGTACATTACCTGCCACTAAACCTATGTCGTAAAATATATTTTACAAAGCTGATTAGACACTCTATATCAGCTTTGTTATTATTCAAGATCACTATACGTAAATTAAACTCTTTTAGCCTTCATACGTTCTCTAAAAGCTATATAAAGAAATCCCCCAACACCAACACTCAATGCGATCGGAATAATAGAGATCCCATATGAAAATGCTTCAGCAGCATCTACATCATCCATAAAATCAATAATATATCCAATAATTGTATGAAAGAAATAGCCAAAGCTCATAATAATCATGTTGGAAATGGCTGTTGTAAGCCCCACAATTTCTTCTCGTACATAGGTTGAGGCTTTATACAAAGCAAGAATTTGATAAGCACAACATATGCCAATAAGAATAAAAACAATATTCATTATTAAAGGTGACATTTCACCTGAGAGCAATGCAATAAAACCAATAGCCATCACAAAACCCGCAACAATAAGTGTCATCATATATTGTCCTGTTTTTTCTGCGATTAAACTTAAAATTGGTCCCCCAAAGCACATCCCCATAAAAATGCGAGACGGTAATGTTGATGCTATTGCATCGTCATAAGAATATACCTCTTTCAAGAATTGCGTCCCCCAAGCATCTGCAAAACCTTCTAATGGACCAACCATTAAACCAGCAAACAATGATAAAAAAATAACTTTAGGCTGCGATAAAACTTCTTTAATATCAGATACAATACTTGCCCGAGACGTTTTTTCAATATAAGGCATGATTAAATAGGTAACAACAGCAAGCGCAACACCCATTATTGCAAATATGCCCACAACTTTTTGATATCCCATAAGCGCGCATAAATCGCTTAAAGGTCCACCTGCATAAATAGCACCAATCAAACCAATCGTGACTGAAAAACTAAGCATACGCGAAAAATGCTTCTCGGCAAAAATCATACGTATAATTTTAAACAGACAAATCGCTGCAGCTGAAGATCCAACACCCATTAAGGCACGCCCTATTAGGGGGTAAATCCAATTTTCAGCAAATAATATTGGCAAAAGACCAATAACCATAAGCAAAATACAAATAGGCATCACTCTTTTAGGTCCAAAACGATCGAGCATAATACCAATAGGCAAATGAACTAAAGCATATGTAATATAATAAATACCTGACAATTGACCAAATATTGTTGCATCAATTTGAAACTGATTCATAATATCATCATACATGATATTTGGCATTACCCTTAAAATATATTGATAGGCATAGAATATTGATGCCAAAAGCCAAACTATCCATACAATAAAACGTGATGCAGACATTTATTATCTCTTTTTTTAAATTGTTTAACTTTTTGTAGATCAAAATTAGAACGAGGCTTTTTTAGGAACATTAAAAAAATACTATAAAAATGAAAAAAAATACAAACATTAATTTACAGTTTTTTAATTAAGCCTTTTCTGCTCTGTTATTATAAAAAATAAATAGATAATGAATTATACTAAAAATTAATTTATAAATCAATAATAAGTTAACTATATTTACATTAACATAAATAATGAATTATAAAAAACATCCAAAGAACAATTATCTTAATACTATCGATTAAGCTTTTTTTAGTCTCATACGTTCTTTTAAGGCAAGCAAAACGAAACCAACAACACCTATACTCAACATAACAGGGATAATGCCAACGCCATAAACAAAGGATTTAGAAGGACCTTCATTTTCCATTAAATTAATAATAAGCCCAATAAAAGTATGAAAGACATACCCAAAACTCATAATAATCATATTAGCAACAGCTGTTGTAAGCCCTACAACGCCCTCACGTACATAAGTTGACGCTTTGTAAATAGCAATAATTTGATAGGCACAACAAATACCTACAAGAATAAAACTAAACCCAATAATTGTGGGGGTCATTTGACCTGAAATCAAAATGAAGAAACAAACGGCCATCAAAAGCCCAGCACCTATAACTGTCGCCAAATAATGACCCGTTTTTTCAGCAATCAAGCTTAATATTGGCCCTCCAAAGCACATCCCAATAAAAATCATTGATGACAAACTTGAAGAAACAACACTGTCAAAGGAATACACATTCTTCAAAAATTCTGTTCCCCAAACATCTGCAAAACCTTCTAATGGACCAACCATGAAACCAGCGAAAAGACACAAATAAATAACACGAGGTTCCGACAAAACTTCTTTAACATCTGAAAGAATTGCAGTTTTGGGCGTTTTAGCCATTTCAGGCACAATAAAATAGGTAACAATTGCAAGCACAACACCTATAAAGGCTAAAATAGTTACAACCATTTTATACCCTAAAACAACACACATGGAACTTATCGGTGCACCACCATAAATGGCACCAATGAGACCAATTGTGACTGAAAAACTAAGCATACGCGTAAAATGCTTTTCAGTAAAAGTCATACGAATGATTTTAAACAATCCAAGAATAGCGGCTGACGACCCCATACCAATAAGCGCACGCCCTAAAAGAGGATAAATCCAATTTTCAGCAAATAAAATTGGTGTCAAACCAATCACCGTCAATAATGTACAAATGGGCATGATCTTTTTAGGTCCAAAACGATCAAGCATTATACCCATTGGCAAATGCATTAATGAATAGGTAATATAATACACACCTGAAAGCTGTCCAAAAATTGTCGTATCTATCTGAAATTGATTCATAATATCATTGAACATGATATTAGGCATAACGCGCAAAATATATTGATATGCATAAAATATTGAAGCGACAAGCCACACGGCCCAAATAATAAAACGTGAAGGAGACATTTCGATACCTACTCACAAAAAATATTTAATTTCCAGACGTCTAAACCAAAAAGACTTGATCATATGATCACTTATAAATTCCACAAAGTAAAAGCCACCACCTTCGCAAAAAAAATGCCTACGAACGTACAAACAGTAATTAATAGTGTATTTTACGATCCATCCAACGAAATTTACATTACCATGGGTTAATGTAAATTTATTAATGACTTTCAATAAGTCTAAAAAAGCTAAGCAAAAATGTCAAATAAAAACCATTACTGATTAGATTAAAATACATAATATTTTGTACATTACTTTGACACCCGCTACACATAAGACATAAAAATGCAAGAAAATCTTATAGGCTATTTTAAAAAAATATAAAATTTTTTACCTTTTGTAAAAAAAAACAATATTAACAAAATACAAATTATTTAAATTAGTTAATATTATTAATTTTACTCTTATTTGTTCGTGTAATTCTACTATCTAGGGAATCAGAAGCTAATGAAAACAAAAAGCATTCTAACGCCCCTTCATACCAAGCTATTAAAAAACGAAACTAAAGTAGAACTAACTAATATTTTAATAAAAATTCAGTCAATTCACTCAAACACACTGCCCCCTTATTACAAACAATCTCAAGAAATATCTTAGATATAAACAAGCTCTCAATTTACAAAAAAGCAAGAAGGTTTTTGGCCAATCCAATAACAACGTCGGCAGCACCCGCGATTTTTGGTATAACAAAAGTGGCAACTTTTACGACCGGCTCTACAAGTCCAGCGCCCGTACCTACAAGATCACCTAAATCTGCACCCACACCAAGTGTAACTGCATCACCTTGTTTTAGATCATGATCATCAAAGGCTTTCTTAAGCATAACCTTCAATTTATCATCATCAATTTTAACACTTGGATCTTTTATAATGCCAGGCTCAACGATTTTATGTATTTCCTTAATTACAAAAGACTTATTGTCATCTGTTGGCGTAAGCTCAACGACGTTAATCGTTGTTCTGGTGACAATAACGGCTTTTCGACCTTCTTCTTGACTAGTGGCTGCTCCTGGGTGTACTTGATCCAATTTTACGCTAGAATTTTCAAGTGCATACGCAATTGGATATGTTATAAAAGCTATAACTAAAAATACATATATTTTTTTTAACATCATGTTCACCTTATTGTTTATGGCACAAGAATACCTGCGACAACACCAACAGCCTCATCAGCAATAAGTCCCGTAACAAAACCTACACCACTGTTTACAAGACCGCCTACACCTTTTTTCGCATGATCAATGAAATCTGCAACCTCATCAAAAAGACCAAGTGTTTCAGTGTCAGAGGGATTTCTTTTTGCTATTTGTTCTTGCTTAGCAATATTAGCGAGCCTTACGATTTCCTTTTTATCAACAGATTCACCAGGTTTATTATGTGGAATAATTTTCTTACCTGTTACTTTTCGCTCCCTTGTAATTTTTCCGTCTTTATCAACGTTTGTAAAATTCACCGTTGTTTCGATGAGTGTGAACTTTTCACCGGGAAGTGATTCCGCTTGAACAAAAAAGTTAAAGCCTAGTACCAAAGATATTACCAACAAGGATGTTCTTTTCATTTTTTTTTGACCTCTTTTTTATTTTTTCTGAATGTGTACGCATAAACTCAATTTGTTCTTTTTAAGGGTAAAAACTTTTCTGGCACTCAATAAAGAACCACAGAATTAAAATATTGCTCCAACAACACCACTAACTACACCTGATAAAGCATCACCGCCTATAGAAGTAACAGCACCTAAAATGCTTGTAATGAGATGGCCAAAACCACCATCATTAGAAGTACCACCTAAGGTAGTTGCACCATCAGGATTTTGAGCTATTTTTGCTTGCGGATGTCTATTTATTGCATCGATTGCTTTTGTTTGATGTTCAGTACTATTAGATATAACAGTTGAATTAGGCTTACCAGGCAAAAAAAGACTTACATTGCCATCATTACCAACAATAGAAAAATCAACTTTATGCGTAACAACAAGAGATTGAGAATTTTTTTTAATTTCATCTGCCAATGATGCTATATCAGTCTGAATGTTTTGTCCTGAGGCTGCTTTTGTTCTTAGTACTTCAATTTCTTTTGTTAGGTCTAATGCAATTGAATTTGTAGCAAAAAAACTTAAAATACTTGAGATAAGAATGAAACGCACTTTTTCCTCCAATTATCTTATTTATTTATTTTTTCTAGGCTAAAAAATTGTGACATAAAATAAAAATGATTGCAAATAGTCGTAATGAATGACTATGTTTTTAGTATTGATATAGAAAAAACTCATCTCAAAATGGCGTTAAAAACAGAAAAATGTGGTTTTAAGCTTGAGTCAAAATGCGTTGGTAGCGTTTTTAAGCCACTTTCGGATGATTTAAGAATAGATCGTCACTATGTGAGGCTTAATACAGATCACATTAAATCAAAAGATGTTTCTTGGTAAAGTATTTTTTTTGAATAAATGTATTTTTAATTGCTTTTATTTTTAAAAATTCAATTCATTATAAGTATTATATAAATAAAAAAAACATAATTATTTGTAAAAATATTTTCTTCAGCATTAACATTTTTAACTATAAAAATCATTTTCATTAGCATAAACAATAAAATAAAAACTATGTAATATTTATTTTTTATTATGATAATTACTTTTCTTTACTTGCAGTTTAATAATTTTTTAACCAATAAGTACTTATACTTTAGTTATGGACTAAAACTAGAATCAAACAAGGAGGAAATCATGACAAAGTTCTTTAAATTAGTTTCCCTTACAGCATTCTTAAGTGTTGGTGCAGCAGGAATGGCATCAGCTGATCCTTTATCAGTTACTGGAAATAACTTTACACAAAATAGAATTGGTACAAGTTTGTCCAATCAAAATCTAAACACAATTGTAAGCTCTACAGTTGCCAACGGATCTGCTGGTAACACTTTTACAGTTGCTGAAGCAAAAAGTGGCGATGGTTTTGCGACCTTTGTTGGTAATAATGTACTTCAACAAGAGATTGGTACAACAACTGCAAACCAAATCGGCGTTAACATAATATCATCTTCTGTCGCTAACAATGCAGCAGGAAATGCTATTACTTTCTCCGGTCAGTAAAAACCTAAACTTCTCGTCTCATCCTAAGAAACTGCGCGGCCAAAATCCGCGCTTTTTTTTATCTAAAAATAAAAATTAACCTTTTCTTAACCTTTATTAAACTAGACTATAATTAAGGAACATGTTTTGTCTATGTTTCTTCCTTAAATTCTAATAAAACTTAAAGCTAGAGCCATTATTAATAAAAAAATGTGTTCTAGCTTTTTTTTGAAAAAAAAGAAAAAATCTTAACCAAAAATTAATAACTTATCTTCTATACTTGAATTATGAACAAAGATGGAAGGAATTTTGGATATGTTTAGATACACATTGTTTTTTTTAGCCCTTCTAGCGAATGTAGGTGTTAATGCACTTACAGTGCAAAATACAGAAATACAACAAAACAATGTTGGTAATGTTGAAGCGAAGCTTGAAGCGAATAATGTGATAAATTCTACCATCCAAAACAATGTAGCGGGTAATAGTTTTAGTGCTAATCCTAACGCGAATATTAAAGGGGGCACCTTTAAGCAAGAAAATATTGGAAATGTTTTCTCTGATCTTTCGGTGAGTAATGTTGTAGGTGAAGTTGTTCAGCGTAATGTCGGCGGTACAGTTATAGTTGTTAACTAGAAGACAAGGGGATAAAAATGTTTAAAGTAACTTTAGCTTTGGTTTTTGGTTTAGGATTTGTTTCTCAACTGCAAGCCGCAGATTTTGTTGGATTGGGTGCTAATATGGGTTCAGGTGCTTCATTTTCTCCAACAGCCTCTATGCCTGATCTGTTATTAAATCCTTATGGCACAGCTACAACGAGTGCAACGAGCGGCACAAGTACGACGAGTGTTCCTGGCGCTGCGCCTGGGACTACAACACCAACAAAGCAATGTAATATCGGTGGTGCCGTTCTTGTTATTAATCCAGCACCAAATTCACCTGTTACTGTACAAGCAACAATTTCCAACGTTGGCAATGTTACAGCAACTGCTGGCGGTTGCTAAAGGTCAAAATGCTTCATAAGATCCGCTACAGTTTTTGGATTTACTTCTTTAACCTCTCCAGGTTTAAGATCATCTAATTCAAAAGGTCCATAGGCTGTGCGGATTAATTTGTTAATGCGAAGATGAAAATAGCCTAAAACGTTTCGAATTTCACGATTTTTCCCTTCAGTTAAAATCATTTCAATCCACTGATTACTACCTTCGCCTTTCACTTGAGTCACTTCAATGGGCGCATAAGAAACACCATCAACTTCTAACCCTTTTGCAAGCATATCGCACATAATATCAGTCAAAGCGCCATAAACACGCACATGATACGTTCGGGTTAAATTTGAGGAAGGGTGTTCAAATTTGCGTGCCAAAGGGCCAAAATTTGTTAAAAGAAGCAAGCCTTCTGTGTGAAGATCAAGACGTCCTACTGAAATCACATGTGGTAAATGCGCAGGCAAACTTTCAAACACAGTAGGTCGTCCCTCTGGATCAGCATGCGTTGTCACAAGTCCAGATGGTTTATGATAAAGCCATAATTGCACCTTATTTTTGCGCAATACATTGCCTTCAACGATAATAACGTTATCGTCTGAAACGGGTGTTTGTGGGATCAAAACAACTTCACCATCAACACTCACAAGACCATCCTGGATAAGGCGTTCAGCGTGACGTCTAGAACAATATCCAGCATGGGCGATCCATTTAGCAAGCCGTTCTGTTGTATTAATGGGCATTTTTATATTAGATTGCATTCATAAAGGCCTTAAATAATAGATTGTCCTCTGGCGTTAAAAGGAATTCTGGATGCCATTGAACACCGATGCAAAAAGGGTAATTTTTAAGCTCAATGGCTTCAACGACATTGTCTTCAGCAATTGCTGAAACGATCAGATCTTTGCCTGACAAATTGATGGCTTGATGATGAGAACTATTCACCATCAGCGTATTTTTGCTAAAAATTTCTGAAAGCATAGATTCTTTTTCAATTTTAATAGGGTGCGATGAAAGAGCGCCCGTTTGATGATTCAAGGCATTTGGAATTTCATCAGGAATATGCTGAATAAGTGTCCCACCTAAACAAACATTAATAATCTGTGCACCGCCGCAAATGCCCAATATAGGCATGTTTTTAGCTAAAGCCATCGTACAAAGAAGCATTTCAAATTCTGTGCGGATGGGTTTTGTTTTAACTTCTGGATGAATTTCTGTTGCGCCAAATAATGTAGGGTCAATATCAAAATCGCCACCCGTTATAATAAGTCCATCAATTAATGAAAGATAATGAGCCATCATATCCATAATTGGTGGTATAGGCATTGGCACGCCACCTAAATCTGAAATGGGCGTGCAATAATTTTCACGTAACGCATAATAGGGTCTTTGCGAATAATGACCTGGCTCGTTTCGATCCAACGTAATGCCTATTTTGGGTAGATTCTTCATGATATTTTTCCATCAGCATTTTTCATGATCCGTGGGCTTGACTGCTGCTCAGATTATGAGGCAAAGTCTAGAAAAGGCGAGAACCGAAACTGCATGTACTTAAGGTACATGAGTATTGGAAGCGCAGCCTTGACGACGAATTTGCCCATAGGGTGAGTAGCATTATTTCTAAGGGGCAGAGTACCATACCAGACTTTTCTTATGAAGCTAAATTTCCAGGCATCGTTGTGGGGATAGATGAAGTCGGCAGAGGACCATTAGCAGGTCCTGTGATGGCAGCCGCCTATGTATTTAAAACATATGATATTCCGAAAGATCTTTTCGAAAAAATTGATGATTCAAAAAAATTGACTCCCCTAAAACGTCAAAATCTTATTGAAGCACTTAAAATGTACGGATATTATGCAATAGGATCGGCGAGCGTTAAAGAAATTGACGATATAAACATATTGCAAGCAAGTTTTTTGGCGATGCGACGCGCACTAATGGGGTTAAGGATAATTCCAACACAAATATTGGTCGATGGTAAAATGAACCCCCTTTTCCCTTATCCAACTTTGCCTATTATACAGGGAGATTCTAAAAGCCTTAGCATTGCAGCGGCGTCTATACTTGCAAAAGTGAAACGTGATGAATTAATGATGCGTTTAAGTCACCGATATCCACATTATGCCTGGCAAAAAAATGCTGGATATGGCACAAAGGAACATCGAGAAGCAATTAATGCTTATGGGATTACAAAACATCATCGATTAAGTTTTGCGCCCATGAAAAATATGCTTGCAAATGAAACAAACCAGGAAAGTACAAGGTTACTTATAGAATGTTAAAAGATGTTTTCGTGCCCATTCACCCAGATGGCTATAAATTTATTGGAATTTTTGCAGCAATAACGCTTGTTTTGTGGTTTATTGCACAACCTTTAGGGTTTTTAGGGCTTATCTTAACAGTTTGGTGCGTTTATTTTTTTAGAAATCCTAATCGTGTAACACCTCAAGATAAAAATTTTGTGATCAGTGCAGCTGATGGAAAAGTGGTTCATATTGATGAAGTTTCATTGCCTAAAGAACTTCAACTTGAAGATCGTCCTTATAGACGTATCAGCGTTTTTTTGAATGTTTTTGATGTTCATGTGAATAAAATGCCTTTGTCAGGTATTATTCAAAAAATGAATTACATTAAAGGTAAATTCATTAATGCAAGCTTAGATAAAGCAAGTGAAGATAATGAACGTTTAGCTATTGCACTTAAAACAGATATTGGTGCTATGATAGGTGTCGTTCAAATCGCAGGACTGGTCGCGCGTCGTATTTGTTGGGACGTGGAAGAAGGTGATCGTGCTGAAGTTGGAAAAAATTACGGACTCATTCGCTTTGGCAGTCGTGTTGACATCTATATTCCTGCAGAATGGCCTGTAAAAGTGATACTAGGTCAAACAATGATTGCCGGCGAAACTGTGCTAGCTATCGCTGAAACAAACTAATATTTACACGTAAGGCTGACAAAATGAAGAAATTACGCGAAGAAAGATCAAAAATTTTATCTTTCAATCAGATGCTTCCAAATATAATAAGTTTAGGTGCTCTTTGCTCTGGATTAACGGCCTTACGTTTTGCCCTTAATGATAAATTTCATTGGGCGGTGATTTTAGTTGTTTTTGCAGCTTTTCTTGACAATTTAGACGGCCGTGTTGCACGTATGGTAGGTGTGAATGATTCTGGTTTTGGCGCAGAACTTGATTCACTCTGTGATTTGGTTAATTTTGGTGTAGCACCAGCTTTAGTTCTCTATTTATGGACCCTTAAAACGGTACCAAGCATTGGATGGCTAGTCGTTCTTATTTATTGCATTTGTGGTGCGCTTCGCCTTGCACGTTTTAATACACAACCTTCTAAAACACCTCAGGGCCCTAGTGCGTATTTTTCAGGAACGCCTATTCCCGCAGGTGCAGGTTTTGTTCTTTTTCCAATCATGTTGTCTTATGCACTTAATACAGAATGGACACGCACACCTTGGCTTGTGATTCCCATTATGCTTATATCATCGGCTCTTATGGTCAGTCGCGTTCCATGTTATTCATTTAAACGCTTAAGAATTCCCGTTAAATTTGTTTTACCTATTTTGATTGGTATTGGAGCTTTTGTTGCTTTTATTTCTTCCTCTCCTTGGTTTGCACTGATTGCAATTGTTGTTTTATATGCAGGGTCTATACCTTTTGCAATGCATTCTGCAAAACATACGCATAAAAGGAAAGAACTAGACATAATAAAAGAGTAGACTTCTTTCGAAACCCTACTACTGTGATCGATTGATACGTCGTTTCGGTACTCAGATCCTCATGTATGAAGAATACACTGTGGTCTTCCGTGCTGAACCTCCTATCACTCGTCTCACATTAACGAGTTTCGAAGAAAGTCTAATAAGTAAAGAAGAGATTAACTATTTTTAATAACATTGTAATTCTATATTAAAAATAGTTAATTATCTTAATGAAATCTTAATAATTGTTTAATTTCTGTAATATTTGTTTTATAATTAAAGTATAGTTAAAATTTACGTATGGAGATTGGCGATGAAAATAGTCATATTATTGTTTTTTGTTTTTGCTGGGTTTCAAGTAATGGCCCATCGTGAATATGCAAAACTTGATCCCATTGAATTAAACAAAAAAGACTATAGACCCACTGTCAGAAATATAGAAGCCTCACCTTATTTTCAAAGATGCTTTACAAGGCTTGAGTCTAAGTCTTTTATGTTTCGAACGCCTAGAAATACCGAACGTTTTACACTTGAACAATGTGTGAACTTTGAGGAAAAATTTAATGGCATTCGATAAAATGTGCCCATTTTACGATTTTTGTTAAACATACACATCTATCCAATTTTTAGACACATCAATATCAACAAAATGTTTGAAAGTAGCGTGTTTCATGATATTATCACCATCTATGTTGATCCATAACGCAGGATTGTAAATCGAACTCAGGTCCGTTCTACCGTTCACGTTTAAGATCGTGGGCAGAAGCTTTGGGATCCAACAGACCTTTTAGGTCTGCCCTGAAACACAAAGTCTTCTGCCATTATCATGACCAATTTCACTCAATCATGTTAGATTTAAGATACAACCCTGAATCTGCTTATGAATATTCACATCAAGGCGTTCAGGAAAACAAAAAGTTAACGGCAAGTTTTAAAAATAAAATTGAAAATGAATATGAATACGAAAACTAGACTTCATTCGAAACACGCTAATGTGAGACGCGTGACAGGAGATTCAGCACAGAAGGACGAAGTGTATCCTTATACACATGAGGATCTGAGTACTGAAACGACACATCAATCAGCCACGTTAGTAGAGTTTGAGATGAAGTCTATTGAAATACAGACGTTTGGATGTCGTCTCAATACATATGAATCTGAAGTGATGCGTTCTTTGGCGCAAGACGCAGGACTTGAAAATGCTATTATTTTTAACACCTGTTCTGTCACCAATGAAGCCGAACGTCAAGCGCGTCAAGCGATTCGTAAAGCACGCAAAGAAAATCCCAATGTTCAAATTTTTGTAACAGGATGTGCTGCCCAAATTAAGCCTGAATTTTTTGCTGCCATGCCAGAAGTAGACCGTGTCATTGGCAATCACGAAAAAATGACGATTGAAAGTTTTATGCCATTGCAAGAGCGTGTGCTTGTGAACGATATTATGTCCGTTAAAGAAACGGCGACGCATTTAATTTCGGGTTTTGAAGGACATGCACGTGCTTTTATTCAAGTGCAGAATGGTTGCGATCACCGATGCACTTTTTGCTCGATTCCTTATGGTCGTGGCAATTCGCGTTCGGTGCCCATTCCCACAATCGTCACCCAAATTCAAAAACTATTATCCGAAAATTATAATGAAATCGTTTTGACAGGCGTTGATATAACGTCTTATGGAAGTGATTTGCCAGGAACGCCAAATCTTGGTCAAATGATTCGTCGTGTTCTTAATTTAGTCCCAGATTTAAAACGGTTGCGTTTATCGTCTTTGGATCCTGTTGAAGTTGATGATGATTTATTTGATTTAATTGGAACGAATGATAGATTATTACCCCATTTGCACTTAAGTTTACAAGCAGGCGACGATCTTATTCTTAAACGAATGAAAAGACGTCATTTGCGTCAAGATGTCATTAATTTTGTCGAAAAAACCCGTCAATTGAGACCTGATATTGTTTTTGGCGCAGATGTGATTGCAGGCTTTCCAACAGAAAATGACGAGATGTTTGAAAATACCTATAATTTAATCAAAGATCTTCATATCCCGCTTTTACATATTTTCCCTTATTCTCCAAGACCTGGCACGCCCGCTGCAAAAATGCCGCAAGTCGTATCATCACTCCGTAAAGAGCGAGCGCAGAAATTACGCGACTTAGGCGATACATTATTAAATCAAGAGCTTAATGCTCATATTGGTAAAAAAGCCATCATGATTTTAGAAAAAGGTAATGAGGGTAAAGAAGAGCATTTTCTCCCTGTTCAATTGCTTGATAATTCGCTAAATTTCAATCTTGGTCAGGAAGTACATATTGACCTTATTGCACAAGAAAATCAAAAACTTATTGGAAAAGTGATCAACGTCCATGTCTGATGCACCTAAAAAATCGTGGTTTACCCGTCTGAAAGAAGGCCTTGCGAAAACTTCACGGCCTTTAACGCAAGGAATTAAAGATCTTTTTACCAAAAAAAAATTAGATCAGGCAAGCATTGAAGAATTAGAAGATTTGCTGATTCAGGCTGATTTAGGTGTTAAAACATCTCATAAAATTGTGTCCTTGATTGCTAAATCACGTTTCGACAAAGATGTTGATGAAGAAGAGGTGCGCGTAGCACTCGCTCAAGAAATTGCAATCATATTAGATCCCATTGCGAAACCCCTGGTGATCGATAATACCCAAAAGCCGCATGTCATTCTTGTGGTCGGTGTGAATGGCACGGGTAAAACAACAACAATTGCCAAATTAACTAAAGAATTCAAAGAAGCAGGCCACAGCATTATGCTTGGTGCTGCCGATACCTTTAGGGCAGCAGCGATTGAGCAATTACAAATCTGGGGTGATCGTCTTAAAATACCTGTTATTACAAAGCAAGCAGGTGCTGATCCTGCAGCCGTTGCATTCGAAGCCTATGAAAAAGCACGTAAAGACAATATCGATATATTAATGATCGATACAGCAGGACGCCTTCAAAATAAAACGCATTTAATGGCTGAGCTTGAAAAAATTATCAGAACACTTAAAAAAATTGATCCTTCTGCCCCTCATAGTGTTTTGCTTATTTTAGATGCGACAACTGGTCAAAATGCCTATAATCAAGTTGAGATTTTTCAGCAATTAACGGGTGTTACAGGCCTTATCATGACCAAATTAGATGGTACAGCTAAAGGCGGCATCATCGTGGGGCTTGCCGAAAAATTTAACCTTCCCATTCATGCGATTGGTGTTGGCGAAACATCAGAGGATTTAAAACCCTTCAAAGCAAAAGATTTCGCGAATCATTTGATGGGGATTGGGGACTAAAAAGCCTCTCTCCTCCCAAATAAATTTTACTATTTTTTAATTACTTTAATGCTATCTTTTATAAGAATAACTTATGAGAGGCGCTTAATATGATAAAACTTAAATTACTTAAATTTGTGCCTTTGTGCATTGTTTTTTCTATGTTTACATTTGTTGTGGCAAATGCTGTATGTCCTAGTGCTAGTGTTGTTCATGATAAATTGAAAAGAATGTCAGTAAAAACGATTTCTGTTGGAGATATTATCCTTGGTCGTAAAGTTGTAAAAATACAAAACAAAGATCAACTTATAACAGGTCCCAACGTACATCCGGTAGGATCCTTCTTGCCCGTCGTAACAGAAAGCGAATTAAAATCTTATGGCATAAAAGATAATCCTAAAAATTTATCAAGAATTTGTGATTATAGCATAGGTGAAAATGGCTCATTTCGACTTTTAGGGAAATATTAATATCAATTAAAATTGTTTCAGAGTAAATTAAAACGTTTTATTTAAAATTCTGTTTAATCGAATTATAGTCGATCAATCTGCGGGACAAAAATTTAGTTTTAGATGGAAAGCCACAAAACAGCAGCCGTTTCCCTGAACAGGTGAGAAGCAAAGCTTCGAGTAGGATTCAGGGTCCAATTAGCAATCATGATCGTAGATCATGACGTTATTTAAATAATTTTGCCATGCTCTTTGAGCATGTATTTCGTTATGGATCCTGAATCTGCCTTCGAAGCTTCGCTTCAAGGCGTTCAGGAAAACAAAGGTGTGTGGAAAAATTTCTAGCCTAAAAATAAAAATTGTCCCGTAGATTGATAATCGATAGACATTAGAAAGAAATATCGTTATGCTTCACACGCGTTTATTAAGGATATGCTTCGCCGTCAAACGCCTCTCAGATTACACTTGTTCTTCATTCAAAAGCAAAACCCTATATTATGCAATTCCAAAACAAAAATGATACAAACTTAATGACATAGTCGCAAAAATAAGGTATTTCTAATCCCTTAAAGAAACACTAAGAAATTATTTGGAGAAAAATGTGAAGAAATCATTTGCAATTTTAACAGCTCTTACAGCCTTAAGCGTTTTTCAGGTAAACGCCGATGTTAAGACACCACAAAAAAATGAACAAATTTTAAAACGTGATTTGGATTCAGAACCAGATTCTCTTCACGTTGCCAAAGCTATAGGTTTCCCCTCTTATTTTATTACACGGGATATTTATGAAGGTCTTGTGATCTGCAATCAAGATGGCAAGCTCATCCCAGCGACTGCCGAAAAATGGGATATTGAAAACGACGGAAAATTATACCGTTTCCATTTACGTAAAAATGCTAAATGGTCCAATGGCGATCCGGTTACGGCACATGATTTTGTTTTTGCTTGGCAGCATATTCTTGATCCAAAAACCGCCTCTAATTATGCCTTTACGCATTACCCTATTTTAAATGCAGAACAAATTAACAAAGGCGAAATCAAAGATTTTTCACAATTAGGCGTTAAAGCAATTGATGATTACACACTTGAAGTGAACCTAAAATCTACAACACCTTATTTCTTAAATGGCCTTTTACACCATTCATTCTTCCCTTTTCATAAAGCATCCTATGAAAAATTAGGCGACCAGGACTTTGTTAAACCTGGCAATCTCGTGTCAAACGGCGCTTTCGTTCTTTCTGAAAGACGCGTCAATGAATTTATTATGCTGTCGAAGAATCCTTATTATTGGGATCAAGAACATGTAAAGCTTGATAAGGTTCAATATTTTCCAATGGAAGATACAAATGCATCCTTGAAAAAATATAGAGCAGGCGAATTAGATTTAACGTTTGCGGTTCCCTCTGATCGTTTCAAACAAGTTAAGGATGATCCAATTCTTAGCAAAGATTTAAGAACGCACCCATATCTTTCAACTTTTTACTATGGCATTAATCTAGCCAAAGAGCCTTTAGGCAAAAACAAAGATGTTCGCGAAGCTCTTTCTCTTGTTATTGATCGTGAAATATTGGCTGAAAAAATAATTGCAGCAGGCGAAATACCCGCTTATGGATTAGTACCACCAAATACAGCAAATGCAAAACCACAATGCGTTCCATTTAAAGACATGCCAATGAATGAGCGTATTGAACGTGCTAAAACTTTATACAAAGAAGCGGGATATTCAGAAAAAAACCCTCTTAAACTAACATTTTCATATAACACAAATGAAAATCATAAAAAAATCGCCATTGCAGTCGTTGATATGTGGAAACAACATTTACCTGGTATTCAGATAGCGTTTCATAATATGGAAATGAAGATATATTTACAAGAACGCTACGAGAAGAAAAACTTTGAAATCTGTAGATCTGGTTGGGTTGGCGATTACAATGATCCATATTCTTTTTCAGAAACGATGATTTCTAATGCACCAATGAATGATTTAGGGTATAGTTCTCCTGATTATGATAATCTTGTAAAAAAGGCATCGATGACTAATAATTTGGATGAACGTGCAACTCTTTTAGGTGAAGCTGAAATCCATCTTTTAAACCATCATGCACTTATTCCGTTATATCACACGGTTAGGTCGCGTTTAGTTAAACCTAATGTTGGTGGATATAAAGTAACAGAGAACAATGTTCTTGACATTTTTTACTCAAAGGACTTAGAAATCATAAGATAGGTTTTAATTTCGTCTTTTATTTATAGTTATGGAGATAGGGTGAAGTGACCCAATGTTAATTTATTCTTTAAAACGAATTTTAGGGTCAATCCCCACGCTTCTTGCGATCATCGTCATAGCATTTTTTATGATGCGCTTGACACCAGGTGGACCTTTTGACACGGAACAACCACTTCAGCCTGAAATACGCGAAAATCTTATGAAGGCTTATCATCTTGATGAGCCTCTCTATATGCAGTTTAAGCGTTATTTATTCAATGTCCTCCAAGGTGATTTTGGCCCCTCCTTCAAATATAAGGATTGGAGCGTCAATGATCTCATTTGGATGGGTTTCCCTGTTTCCCTTAAACTAGGCCTTTCAGCTATTGGACTTGCCATGCTTTTTGGTATTTTCTTTGGATCGCTTGCCGCTTTAAAACAAAATACATGGATTGATTACACGGTTATGGGCACAGCGATGGTCGGGATCACCATTCCCAACTTTGTCGTCGCCCCCCTTTTAAGTCTGGTCTTGGGGGTCTATTTTAAGTTACTGCCTGTCTCGGGCTGGGGTGATGGCGACTTTAGCCATGTTATATTACCTATTATATCACTAGCACTTCCTCAAATCGCCTATATTGCACGTTTAACACGCGGCAGTATGATTGAAGTTTTGCGGAGTAACTTTATTCGAACAGCGCGCGCCAAAGGCCTACCTGAACGATTAATTGTGACGCGTCATGCATTGCGTGCAGCCTTATTGCCAGTCATTTCATATCTGGGACCAGCAACGGCCAACATTATTACGGGCTCTGTTGTTATTGAAAAGATTTTCCAAATTCCTGGTATTGGATCTCATTTTGTGACAGGTGCCATTAATCGAGATTACACGCTTGTTATGGGTGTTGTTGTCTTCTTTGGCATCATTATTATTCTTTTTAATCTATTCGTTGACCTTCTTTATGGTCTTCTGGATCCACGCGTACGTTATGATTGATCATGCCAAATAGTAAAACATTAAATACGAAAAGAGATTTCGACGTTATCATTAAAGGTAGAAGTCTTTGGGCTGATGCTGGACATCGTCTTATGCGCAATAAGATGGCCGTTGTCGGCATGTCCATCCTGGGTTTTATCATTCTACTTTCGGTGATAGCACCTTATTTACAAATGATAAGTCCTGATCTTTTCCCTTTTACTTTTGATGAAGTTGATTGGGATAATATCAGCACTGACCCAAGTTTTGAAAATCACCATTATTTTGGCACAGATGGAAATGGACGCGATCTATTCATCAGAACCCTTTATGGTGGCCGTATTTCAATCATGGTTGGATTTGTGGCAACACTTGTAAGTCTTGTCATTGGTGTCACTTATGGGG
Organism: Alphaproteobacteria bacterium; assembly: GCA_030680745.1. Classification (NCBI taxonomy): domain Bacteria; kingdom Pseudomonadati; phylum Pseudomonadota; class Alphaproteobacteria; species Alphaproteobacteria bacterium. The sequence continues at coordinate 30,297 of JAUXUR010000077.1, read as the reverse complement.
CGACGGCTGGATTTTTAGGTGGAAAAACTGATTCTTTCATGATGCGCTTTGTCGACGTCTTGTATTCACTGCCCTTCATGTTTTTCGTTATTATCTTAATGGTCTTTTTTGGACGTAATATCTTTTTGATTTTTATAGCCCTTGGTGCTGTCGAATGGCTAGATATGGCTCGTATTGTTCGCGGTCAAACACTCAGTATCAAAAAGAAAGAATTCGTGGAAGCAGCACATGCTCAAGGTGTTTCAACCTATAATATTTTAAAACGTCACATCATTCCTAATACACTTGGCCCTGTTGCTGTTTACATAACGCTTACAATACCGCGTGTTATTATGATTGAATCTTTTTTAAGCTTTTTAGGTCTTGGTGTTCAAGAACCCATGGCAAGTTGGGGCGTTCTTATTAGTGAGGGATCGCCCGAAATTGAAACAGCTTGGTGGCGTTTGATCTTCCCAGCTATTTTTCTTGCCTTTTCTTTATTTTCATTAAATTTTATAGGTGATGGTATCCGCGATGCGCTCGACCCAAAAGATCGATAGAAAAAAACCGTCAACAGTTGGCAAAGCCAGTCGTGATGCCAATGCACTTCTTACAGTGCAAGGACTTAACGTACAATTTAAAATACGTGAAGGCATTGTTAAGGCCGCTAATGATATTAATTTTCAAATTCAAAAGGGTGAATGTATTGGTATCGTAGGCGAATCAGGTTCTGGTAAAAGCCAAGTTTTTATGAGCATTATGGGCCTACTCGCCAATAATGGTAAAGCCAAAGGAAGCGTCAAATTCTTTGATAAAGAAATTTTGGGCATGCCTGTCGATCAGTTAAATGATATTCGTGGCTCTCATATTTCGATGATCTTCCAGGATCCCATGACTTCATTGAATCCTTATATGACCATCGGGAAGCAATTAACAGAAGTCTTGCACGCCCATAAAACAATGAGCAATAAAGAAGCGACTGATACGGCGCTTGAAATGCTTGATCATGTACGCATTCCTGAAGCAGAACGTCGTTTCCATATGTACCCACATGAATTTTCTGGTGGTATGCGTCAACGTGTTATGATTGCCATGGCATTGTTATGTTCCCCAGAACTTTTAATTGCTGACGAACCCACAACTGCTTTAGATGTAACTGTTCAAGCGCAAGTTATCGACCTTATTAAAAACTTACGTACTGAACTTAATACATCGATTATTATGATCACCCATGATTTAGGCGTTGTTGCAGGATTATGTGATCGCGTTCTTGTCATGTATGCTGGTCGCATTGTTGAATCGGGACCTGTTCGCGATATTTTTTATACACCGCAGCATCCTTATACGAAATGCCTATTAAAAGCGATGCCACGTATTGACGAAGGTCGCACAGATAAACTGGAAACAATCCCTGGTCGTCCGCCAAATCTGATGAAATTGCCACATGGTTGTTCTTTTGAGCCACGTTGTCCTTATAAGATGCCTATCTGTAAAGAGATACGACCAGAATTATTACCGATTTCTGACACACGCGCTAAAGCGTGTCATTTAACTGAGATTTAAACCCATGCCAATATTAAAAGTTACTGATCTCAAAGTTTATTTTAACGTTCGAAAAAAATTCTTTTGGTCAAAAAATAACGCTGACACAGTTAAAGCTGTTGATGGTATAAGTCTAGATCTTAATGAAGGCGAAACGATTGGTATTGTAGGTGAATCTGGTTGTGGCAAATCAACTTTAGGACGTGCCATCTTAAATCTTATTAAACCTACGGATGGTCAAGTTTTATGGATGGGCAAGAACCTTGCCAACCTTGAAAAAAATGAGATGCGTAATTTGCGCAAAGATCTTCAGATTATTTTTCAAGATCCTTTGGCATCGCTCAATCCACGTATGACTGTCGGACAAATTATTACAGAACCTTTAAAAACATTTTTTCCAAATCTATCAAAAGCTGAACGTAGCGAACGCGTTGAAGAAATAATGTTAAAAGTGGGTTTAAGCCCGCATCAAATCAATCGTTATCCTCATGAATTTTCAGGCGGTCAATGCCAACGTATTGGTATTGCGCGTTCCATGATTTTACAACCTAAACTTTTGGTCTGTGATGAACCTGTGAGTGCTTTAGACGTCTCTATTCAAGCACAAATCTTAAACTTACTAATGGATCTTCAAAAAGAGACCAATATTTCGTTAATTTTCATCTCTCATGATTTAGGCGTTGTGCGGCATATCAGCCATAAAATAGCTGTTTTATATTTGGGCCGTGTTGCTGAAATTGCTGAAAATGAAGATCTATACAAAAACCCTAGACATCCTTATACACAAGCTTTGATTTCAGCGGTGCCCATTCCAGATCCGGATCTTGAGCAAAAAAAGCAACGTATGATTATTAAAGGTGATCTCCCCTCCCCACTTAATCCCCCATCAGGCTGTCGTTTTAGAACACGTTGTCCTAAAGCACAGGCTGTTTGTGCTGAAGTAACACCCTTGCTTGAGCACATAAGCCCAACACATATTGTTGCGTGTCATTTTTGGCGTGAACCTTAAGTAGGTCTTTTCTCAATCTACGGGACGAAAATATAGTTTGCAGCAAAATCTACCAACAACCAATCTACGGGACAAAAAACTAAATTGCTTCGGATTCACCTCTCCACTTGTGGGAGAGGTCGGCGCGTAGCGACGGGTGAGGGGTCTAAAGCGTTTACAAAGAGCAACACCATCACGCCATAATCTAAGCATTGCCAAACAAATACTCATCTCCCCAAAATTGTAAAATACCCCTCACCCGCTCCCTTTGGTCGCGACCTCTCCCACAAGGGGAGAGGTAAAAAAACCCCTTATTTTGAAGAGCTTTTGGTAAAAAATTGTTTTCGCTTCTTAGAAATAAGTTGCGGAATGTGAGAGCGGGATAGTTAAAAATGGGCTTATTTTCATTTTTTGCCCCGTAGACTGACACACCTTTGTTTTCCTGAAGGCCTTCAAGCGAAGCAACGAATGCAGATTCAGGAAACCTGTTGATATTTGGTAGGTTTCTATCCAAAATTAAATTTTTGTCCGGTAGATTGATTCTACATACATGAGGATCTAAGTAGTTAACTTATTGCTCTATTTGAGGATCCAGAATAATCGTCCCACAAAAAGTTAATGTTGCAGGTCCTGACATGAAGATAGTGTCTGTTTCATCAATTTCAATCTTAAGGTTACCACCTTGCATATATACAATAACATCATTTTTGGTTTTACCCATTTTATAACTCGCCATGGCGACAGCACAAGCCCCAGATCCACAGGCATCCGTTATACCAACGCCACGTTCCCAAACACGCATCAAAATAGTGTGTTGGTCTAAAATTTGAGCAATTTCTATATTAATACCTTCTGGAAAAAAATCATGATGCTCAAGCTTTTCACCCAAATCTGTTAGATTTATTTGATTGGCGTCTTCAACCCAGAATACAAGATGTGGATTACCCATTGAAATTGCATAAGGTTTTTCAAATTGATCCACTTGTAAATCAAGCGGCATCGTGTTCATTTCATGTGACAAAGGAATATCTTGCCATCCAAAACGGGCTTTCCCCATATTGACTTTAATTAATTGGTCGTCGCTGTAACTGACATGATGAATGCCCGTAATAAGTTCAATTTGACATTCTTCTTTTTGATCATGGCTCATGATTAGTGCGCCCACACAACGCAGAGCATTCCCACACATGCCTACTTCTTCGCCATTAGCATTGTGGATACGCATCAAAAGGTCAGCTTCTTTTGATGGCTCTAAAATAATGACTTGATCACAGCCCACACCTTCTTTGCGATGTGCTATTAAGCGAATTTGATTTGATTGCAGTGGCATTAATTTTTCACGTGCATCAATGATCACAAAATCATTACCAAGTCCATGCATTTTATAAAAAGGAATATTGTCTAACATATTTAAAGTCCACCTTTGCCGTCTGCCTTTACTTATGTATTAAAGTAATCTACGAGACAAAAAATAAAATTAAGTTCATTAAAAGGGTACAGGGGAAAACTAATGGCTTCGTCATTGCGAGGATAGCCGAGCGTTAACACGGGCTGTACGTGGCAATCCATACTTCTATTTATCCAAGGATTCAAGTGTGGATTGCCACAAACACCTTCGTGCTAAAGCACTTAGGCATTTTCGCAATGACGTAATCTGTTGGTTTTAAATTATCCCAATCCATAACCCAGGTTAAATAAGTACCATAAATCATGCAACAGACCAACTTATTATACATTATATTTTGTTGCAAATCCCAGAGGAGGTCTTTTTTTTCTGGATTTTTTAATGCCGCGAACAAATCGCGGCACGCAGATGATAATGATGAATTGTTAAAACGTCTTAATCGAATGTATGACTGCCGCCTACTTTAACATTAGTACCTTTGCCATTATTTTGTTCACATTTTTTTAAACTTTCTTTCATAAGATTAATGTTTTCTACGATAAATTCCGTGTCAAAGTTATTTAGCAAACACGTAACATAGGCATCACATAATTTTACAATAGAATTAACATAATACTGACATCCTTCGTATTTTGTTGTTCTTTTACTATCTACCTCTATATTGATAGTCGTACCACCATGCGCTTGATTGAACATCCCTAAGCATATAATCATGGATAAAAATATTTTTTTCATATTGATTTCTTTCATTTAAAAGATAAAGTCCGTGCCTATTGTTCCACCATCTATTCTATACCATTTATTTTTTTCTTTTTTTTCACATTTTTGTAATTTTTGTTGATGTTTTTTATTTTTTTGCACTTCTTCTGCTGCTATTTCAAATGCTCCTGCTTCCAAATATGCTGTGTATGCATTAGCAGTTTTTATAATTCTACCAATGTGTTTTTTACATTTTTCATAATTTGCCTTTCCCCCCACGGCAATACTTCCGTTCATTGTTAAATTAGATGCGTAAAGCTCTGCCATTGTTACATAAGTAAACAAAGATAATAGCAACAGTCTTTTTTTCATTTGGTAAATCCTTTTATTTCATATGGTTGAGCATGTTAATAAAGGTTTAAAAAAATATGTCAATAATAATTTTTTAATATTTGTTATTCAACAATACAAAAAAAAAATTGAACAAGGCAAAAACACAACCGTTTGAAAAACATACAATAATATTTTTTAAAATCTACAAAAAAACATTGACCATGTCATTTAAATCAGATAGAAAATCATTTCTATTGTTGACCTAATTATTGAGGAATATTAAAATGAAGAGAACGATCTTTCTAAGTATAGCATTGTTTAGTCTTTCATCTGCAATATATGCAGGTAAAACAAAAACAGAATATGATACTAATGGTCGTATGGCTGTAAATCAACATAATTGTGATTTGGCATTACATCTATTAGTTTCAAACACTCTCCGTATAGAAGAATTTCGAAAAAGTTCAATATGGACATCAAGCGAAGAAAAACAAGCTGAAAAAGAAATAGACGCTATACGACCATTCTTAAAACTTTGTGTTGAGAAAGAATTTATAAACTAATATACACCCAAAAAATAGGAACAAACCACAATGAAATTTTTTAAATTTTTCATATGCTTTTTCATATCCACATCTTTTTATCCTGCGTCTTCATATGCGGACCCCATAAGCGATGTTAATACGGCATATCCATTTGAAAATTTGTTCACGCATGACCTCTATCGGTTAGACGTTGCTAATCACTATGATACGGATCCATTGGATCTAAAAAATCGGGCATTGTTTGAAAAATTATTTGGTGAAACTTTTGCACAAATGCGCATAAATGCACAAGTAAATGTGCAACCCACAACAGACCCAACACTCCAAAAACTTCAACAACGTAAAATAAATAAATTAATTGAAGCTAAAATAATACCGATTTTAACATATGTTAATGAATTATCAACAATAAGTTGGAAAGATCTTGGTATCAAAGCTCTACGTACTACCGGAACAACTTTTGTAAGCGCTTATTGTTCTGGTGGTCGAAATACTGACGGTGAAAAAATATTCAATTACAAAGTAGCGGGTGGCGTCATGGCTGCCCATGTTGCTTTAGAAGTGGGGCTTACTGTTTTTGCGGAAGATGGTTCTCATCAAAAAAGGATCGAGGCAAAAGCACTTATTGCGACGTTGCTGAATAAAATCGAAAATGAAAACATTAAAGATCTTGAAGCTTTATATGTAGAAAGCCAATCAATATATAATGATGATTGGAAAGAAGTCATAGAAAATAAACTTATCGCTTGCCGCAAAGCGCCAGGTGGTTTAGGGAATAATGATCCTTTGGAAGCCTTACAAGACTTACTTAATTTTCCAACAGAAACAATTTCTTTGCCGCCTAATTATAAAGAGGGTGATGAACTTGTTGAGGAAACTAACGATTTTATAAAAGAAATATTTGCAGAAGAAACCATTCATGGAAATGATCAAAAATTATGTTTCTATAAGGAAGATGTAAAAGAATCTTTAGAGCAAATGGTTCGTGATATTTGTGACTGCTCTCAAAATGCTATTGCTGAAGAAAATGGCGACAAACGTAAAGCTTATTTATTTTTTGGCAAACCGGGTGCTGGTAAGTCGGTTGCAGCAAAATTAATTGCTCAAGCCCTTAATTTACCGACTTATTATTTGGATATTGCTAATGAAGATGATTTCAAAACATCTTCTCTTTATGGAAGCAGCTCAATTCTATCAAGTAATAAAGGGCATTTCCCTAAGGCTTTTCTAGCTCAAAATGCTGACGGCAAAAGATCAAAAAATATCATTATTATTATTGATGATGTAGATCGCGCTTTTACAAAAGATGCTGCAACTGGGAAAGTTCTTGATATGAAAGGGTTAATGAAATGTTTGCTTAAAAATTCGGATAAAGAAACATTGTATTTTGACGCTGGGTATTATGGCATTAAAAAGTTTGATATGAGTCAAGTTCATCTTATTTGCACGACAAATACAGATTTTAGTGTTGGTCTCGATAAAGAACAATTTGAAGCTTTGAATAGTAGGTTTGAATTAATCAAATTTCTTCCAGCAGATATTGAATCTAAGAAAAAACACATACGTGATTATTTGAGTGATAGAAAACTTAAAATGTCTAGAATCTTTTACAACAAACAAAATGAATGGCTTATTATCCGTAATACAATGGCTGATTTTATCATCGATTATTATGACGTAGACGATAATCGTACAGTAGGACAGCGTATTGACGCTTTATTGCAACAACCTCAAGATAAATGGAAAGAAACAGCCACAAAGAAAAAATGGGCAAAGACCGATATAATTGTTGAAGCTGAAATCCAAGCGGATTAGTTAAACAAAAATTAAGATTATAAAAGGCACTTGAGAGTGTCTTTTACTTATATTGAGGCCATACAAATGAAATTTTTAAATGTACTGTTTTTATCCTTATTTTTTTGCACAAAATCTTACGCAATGAAGGGACTAGAAAATATATTTACGCGTGATATTTACGATCAATCTGAGCTGTCCTTTTCTGCAACAAGCACAGCAAAAATAGCATTACTGAAAGCTAAAAAACAAAAACTATTAGATGAAAAAATAATCAATTTCAAAACAATAGAAATTGAAACATTGCAAAAACTATTAGATGAAATGAATGAAAAAAGAAACATAGCAACATATTTTGTTCTTCCATCTTCTTATTTATTGGAAGCGTTACCCTATATCATTTCAGTTAGCATTCTCTCATCAGCCCCTTTTTCATATGCGCCTGCCAATGGTTCATCTCAAAAATATTATGAAACTTCTATTATCGAATTCATTAGATATATGAGTAGTGTCATAGCTCAGCCTGGAATTGCAGAACATCTTTATAATGATTGTGTCGCATATTGTAAAAAGCGTATCAAAAAATTAATGCGTGAATTGATGATTCCTTCAAGAAAGGCAATCATGATGTTGGAACAGATTGCGCCTGTACGCGAAGTTGAACATCAATTATCTACTCAATCTAATCTTATTAACTCCCTTAAACGTCAAACAAGTTCCGGCAAAATTTTCGATTTAGAATGTTTGTATGTTAGTAACAAATCGAAAATTTTAGCAAATTGGCAAGATAAAATTGAATCAACTTTTATGTCTTATTATAATCAAGATGTTTTTCATGATAAAGAGTTTCTTGACTCTATGATTTCACACCCAACTGAAACAAAAACTTTGTCCCAAGAAACAAATAATGAGTATTTTGAAATACTTGAAGCAATAATTACCAATTTAAAAACAGAACTCACCCAAAAAAATATATCAGATAATATCCAAAGTGATTGCGAAGAAATTTTAACGTCTTTTGCAAATTACGCACAAGAGACACTCGATGAAAACATTACAGAATCAACACGATATTTAGCATATTGTCATTTAGATTCCATAGGTAATGCTGATTTTCAGGAATCATCCATTTTAATTGCGCGCGCGTTTGGTGTGCCCTACTACATTGTGGATGCTCAAAATGCTGTGCCTGATGACGTGTTCTTATATGGTTCTTATAAAATTAAAAAGGGATTGTTTTTAGAAGCATTACAAGCTGGAACCCAAAAACATTTAAACTCCCTATTAATTATTAAAAATATTGATCATTGGGTAAAAGATATAACTAACATTCTTTGGCTTTTAAAGCTTTTTGATAATACAACAAAAAAATTTGATTGCAAATATTTAGGTTTTAAAGTGGATTGGAGCAAACTTAACATCATATGCTCAGGTAAAACACCTTTAGATCAACTTGATAATGCCTTTCAAAGTCGCGTTGTAGGTTTTAGTTTTTAAAGAATTAAGCGGAACAGCGTGTATTCTTCATACATGAGTACCTGAAGTGCAGTTCTGACGACGCGACGAATTTACCCATAATCTGAGCATCATACTCAGCTATGTGTAAATGTTCAGAGTATGAGGCAAAGTCTAGGAAGAACGAGAACCGGAACGGAGTGTATTCTTCATACATGAGTACTGGAAGTGCAGTTCTGAAGACGGATTTGTCCATAATCTGAGCATCATACTCGATTATTTCAAAATATGGGTAGGAAGATGAGTGGTGAAGCACGCGGAGTGTATCTCTTTATACATGAGCATGCTGAATTCCGAAATCTGACGCCCTCCATAGTTTGAAAGAGTTAGAGTATTAGGTAGCGTGGCGACCACGTCGAAGGACAATGCCCCCCACTGCACCCAACATCAAAGCACACAAAATCGCCGTAATGCCATATATAAATGAATTGTTATGAGCAAATGCAAATAAATCTGCACTAAGACCTACTTTATTAACACTTAAGGGGGTGCTTTGGGCTGCAATCACTTGATTATCTTTAATAAGATAGACATGAACTGTATAAATACCAGGTGGAACGTTGGAGGGAAAATGCAGAATTGTTCTAAAAAGATGCGGTCCCAAAAACTTAATACGCTCTATATCGCGTCCATAAAAATTGTTGGTGCGTAATTTTTCAATTAACTCTTCTTTGTAAAAACGATATTTATTTGAAAAAAAATCTTTAGATGATTCAATATCTAATGTTTCGGGCGTAAATTCATATCGTGTAATCATATTAGGGGTTAAAATTTCATCAAGTGGGACGTCACTTGCAATGCGAAAAAAAGAGGGCATGTTGTGATATTTAATCCCCGTGCGATTCAACCAAACGCCCATTGTTTTTTCTTTTCGTTGAACAACAAAATTTTTGCGCGGCCCCTTTACCGTCACAACAATATGCCCGCCTTCGTCTACTGAACCAAATAATACGACATCAGTCCCTTTAAAATCGGTATGAATGGCTATTAAATGATGGGATAGATCAGCAACAAGCGCGTTTGGGTCAGCATGAACTGAAAACGGTATCGAAAGCATGAAAAACAAAAAGATAAATATCCTCTTCATTAGTCATCAACTCCATAGGTAACGACCGTATAAAGCGATTTTGGTTGTGCGACAAGATCATAAACAAGCTTACTGCAAAACCCTAACAATATCAGTGCTAAAAACAATCTTAAATATTCTGAACGAAAGCGATGGCTCATTTGACTACCCAAAGGTGTTCCAATGATACCGCCTAAAAGTAAAAAAAGTGCTAAAACAACGTCAACCGTTTGGTTCGTGATTGCGTGAAGCAATGTAACGGAAGACGCAATGAACACAGCTTGAAAAAGGGACGTACCCGGTACTAAAAGAATAGGAATGCGTAAAATATAAATTAAAGCGGGCACCATAATGATGCTACCAACACCTATCATCGCTAAGAAAAAACTAACGACAAAACCTGTTACAAGAAGGGCAATTAAACTTATTTCCATGCGGGCACGTGGAAAATATTTTTGATAAGGAAGATTTTTAATCCAAGGATGTTGTTCTTTTTGTAATATGGCTTCTGGTAGTAAATTGTTTACCTTTAAAACTGTCTTGATGCTTTCGAATAACATCGACGCACCAATAATGCCCAAAAGAATAACATAACTAAAGGAAATAAAGATATCAATTTGACCAATGCGTTTTAAAACACTAAAGATCCAAACGCCGAAAAGCGATCCTAATAAACCGCCTGCTAGTAGCCCAACGCCAATACGATAGTCAACGCGTCCTAGTCTGCCATAAGCAATCACACCTGAAATGGAAGACGCTATAAGTTGGTTAGATTGACTTGCCACAGCAACAGGTGCCGGAATACCTATAAAAATTAAAATGGGGGTCATTAAAAACCCACCTGTTATCCCTAGTAAACCTGATAAAAATCCAACAATAGCACCCAACCCAAAAAGAACGGATACATCAACAGACATTTCAGCAATAGGAAGATAGACTTCCATAGAAGGATACCTCTGGTATTTGATGTTACAATTTTTTTTCAAATTGTGGAGAACATAAATTTAAGAATACGCAATTTGAAAGATATATATGTTTACTACCCTACCTTAAAATTGATTTTTTTTCTAGCTTTTCTTATGCTTTCTACGCATTTGTTTTAAGGTCATGAAGATTTTAGAGAAGGTGGAGAAAATACAAAAAGATGAGTAGGCAAACCCACCCATCTTATTTGAAAAGCTTATTTTTTCATTGCAACAACGTTTGTAAAACGGCTTAGTTTTTGTTCATCAACATAAAGTTGTCCTGTCACATAATTAACTGGATTGCAATAGTTGTGATCATATGTGTGATGTTCATATGCACCATAAGGACATTTTGTCCAGATGTTGAATCTAAAATCCGCCTTATTTTTATTAAGCAATGTAATCATATCTCTATCTTTATCATTCTGTAAAAAATAGAGGTAATTACCATGGTTAGCACCATTTTTATTATAAATTTTATCATAAGCGGTTAATAAATCGTCAATCTTAGAGTTAAAAACACATTTCTTAGTTGAAAAAGTTGGATAATGATACATAACATCGATTAATAGAACATCTTCAAATAAGTTTTCACCTACCATTATGTTGTAAGTAGTTTCTACTACACCATTATCGAGTATATTTGAACTTGAAAATATTAATTTAACTTGAATATCATTTTCAATTAAATTCCCAAGTGATTTTAAAATAGATTCTTGTCCTTTTTTTGCTTTATATCTATAAATTTTACCTTCTACCGATTTCATTGCACATACTCTAACTAAAAGATCATAAATGAAATCCCTGTCTGTTTTACTGTTAAACTCAACAAAAGCTTTTTTTTCTTCTTCTGTAAATTGATCTTCGCCATTTAAATCAACTTGATTTTCATCATCGATTTGATTGTTGTTATTATTATTTATTTCTGGGTTTGGCTGTGGTCCATGAACTGCTTCTTCTTGACTATTTTCAACGGAGGTAAAAGTTGGTGTTTCATCGCCAGAGATAGTTGTTACCGCAAACAATGGTGATGTCGCGAAATTTAATGAAAGTATGGTTAACAAGGCTATAAAATATAGTCTTTTTTTCATGATAGAAATTCCTATGTAAAGTTGATGTTTAAGATTTGATTACTATAGACAATGGATAAAATTAGGTCAATATAGCTGATTGAATAATAATCACATGTGACCAAATAGTTGCAAATTATTAATTATCAATAAGTTAATTTATCTTCAGTAATCAAGATATAATCTTTAATATCTCCAAGAAATTGAGCTTTATCATAAAATGGTTTTAAATCATTTTGAATAATATTGAAAAGTTCTTGAAGATTGGGAATAACGTAATAAATTTTTTGATATTCATCGATTCGAAAATCCGTGCGCATAACACGAACGATGTCGAATGCTAAACGATGCGGTTCTGGTGATTCAAGGCAATATATGGACTCACCTTTTGACGAGACAATACCAGATCCGTAAATGCGTAAACCTTTTGGAGATTGGATAAGCCCAAATTCAACCGTAAACCAATAAAGACGTGTTACATAATCGATATAGCCTAATCTTAACCCTTCGACTCCCTTTTTACCAAATTCATGCATATAACCTGCAAAAACAGGATTTGCAAGAAGTGGGATATGACCAAAAATATCATGAAAAATATCGGGCTCTTGAAGATAATCAAGATGATCTTTGTCTCTAATAAAGGTTGTTGAGGGAAATTTTTTATCGGCCAAAAAACTAAAAAAATCTTCGCTAGGGATAAAACCATTAACGGGTAATATTTCCCATCCTGTTTTTGATTTAAGAAGTGTGTTGATTTTATCAAAATCAGGCATTGCTTTTTCATTGATATCAAGGGCTTCTAGGCAATCCAGAAATAAATCAAAAGCACGATCTTTAAGAACTTTTTCTTGTCTTTTAAACAAAAATGACCAAGTTTTGTGCTGATCTTTTGTATAGAGACTATAATCTTGTTGAATAAGATAATCCTGCATAGCAGATTCCTCACTTATCTTTTTATGATCTTATCATACCATAAAATTAATTAAATTTTGATAAATGAGGAATTTTTATTTCTAAGCGTGACGTCTATAAATACGCACGATCTGTCTTTTTTTAGAATTGCTTTTAGGTGAGACTGCAAAATTTTTAGCAAGTGATGCTTTTTTGTAAAGCTTCATTTTAGGATAAAGTCTTTCATAATTTGTGGTTTTGACTTTTCCCCAAGCTGTTAAAACGCGTTTGCAATAAGCTTGATTATATTTGGGATTGTATGAGTGGTAACATGCAATGGCCTTAGTCCATGATTTATGTTTATGAAACAAATCTTTAAGAAATTTAGCGCCATAAGCAATATTCGTTTCAGGATCAAGCGCTTCTTCAGCGGATGCAAAAGCATCTTTATGCCAATAATTATTGATTTGCATCAACCCAACGTCGAAATCGTGAATACCATTACTTTTCAAGCGTTTGATTTCTTTGATTGCTTCAGCTTTTGTGTTGAAATATTGCCCTTTGCCTTTAACTGTAACAGTCCATGGCCAAGCGCCTTGCGATTTAGATGTGGGATCCCAGCGACCAGATTCAACATGAGCAACTGCTTTTAAAAGCTGTGGCAATATGCCGTGTTCTTTTTCGGCTTTATCAAAAAGGACATGGCAATGATCTGTTTTCTTTTCAGAAACGTCCAAAGTGAATTTGTTCTGTTGCAAGGGTGCTGACAATTGCAAGCTTAAAGACAAAACGATGTTTATAAGTAAGTTCATTCAAACCTCAGTTTTTTAGATGTTAATAATAAAGCAAAATCTATGCCAACTTTTTTCAATGTTATAATTTTATGTTTTTAATAACGTTTTTATTTTATATCATTAATTGATGAATTTTTCAATATAAAAATTAATTATGGTTTACTTGTACTGTACTTATACTGAGTTCTTTTTATTTTAATTCAGTAAAATATATTTACATTTATTTGTTATCACTTTGTTTTTAGCAATAAAAAATTTTATCAAATAATTTTGATATTAACGATGATTTTGATAATAGAAATTACGTTTATTTTATGAAATTGTTTTAAGATGTTCAATCCATGATGACGTCAATTTTTCTTGCGTTGCATTTTGTACTAGACGTTGATTTAAAAAATTAAAATCAACATTATCTAAAGCTTGATCTTGATTGTTGCAGGAAAAGACGAATTTTTCTTTGCCTGTGATGGGATCAATCTGACGTTGTAAACATTGGGCACAAATTTCTTTCATCATACATTGCATCGGTGAATTAATGCTGCCGATAGCTGTGTGTTCTTTAAGATAGGGTTTTAATATTGTATAGCGGGCTTTTTGAACGGCTGCCATCATACGATCAGATCCAATAACAATGATATGATCAATGTCATTTAACTTTATCTGTTGGTCGCCTAAATCGCCTTTTGCGTAAGAAAGCATGGCTTCTACAATATTGCCAACAAAAGTAAAATCTTGCGGACGATCAATTTCAAATCCAGGTTGCGCGTCACAGCACCATAAAATATGATCAGCTGCATCTTCTATTTCTTGAACTTTATAACGATCTTCAATTTTTTTATAACCCGCAACATATAAAACTTTTGATCCTTTTTGCTTCAGTTCTTTACCAATAGAAAAAAGAACGGCATTACCTAAGCCACCACCAACTAATAATACATTTTTACCTGAGGGTAATTCTGTCGGTGTACCGGTTGGACCCATCAACAAGACTTCTTCATTGGGTTGAAGATAGGTGCATAATGACGATGATCCACCCATTTCAAGAATGATTAAGCCCAGCAACCCTTTTGATGCATCAACCCAAGACCCTGTTAAGGCAATACCTTCCATGGAGAAATTTGCTTCACTATTTTTACGAGCACTCATTTCGAAATTTTGAAGTCTATAAAATTGTCCTGGCTTAAAATTTTCGCAAGCCAACGGCGCTTTTAAAACAATTTCAACAATATTTGGTGTTAGACGATTCACCTCAGTAATAATTGCGGTGAGTTTTTCATTTATGTCATTAAAAAGTTCCTGAAAAGGTATGTCTTTTGGTTTAAGCATCTCTAAATGTTTTGAAATATAAGGATAGCCTTGTTTAGCGCTTGCCATAGCTTTAACAACATTGCCTGCAAAACTAGGATGCAAATCACCAAAATAGGATATTTTTCTATTATCATGATGCGTATATGTAAAAATGCCTATTTCGCTAGGTTTACTTGATTTTTCTGGATTTATTGTTATGCCTGCAAGGTTTTGTGCTTCAAAATATTTACCATCTGTTTTTAAAAAAGAGGTTTCGTCTTTTAACGTAATATTAGGTTGAGTTCCAGCTGCAATTAAAATTGTTTTAGCAGGTAAAATTAAATCAACATCATGATGTTTTACTTTAAGACCTTTTGTCGCTTGATATTGATCAAGCTCAATTTCAATGGGGGTGATATTTTCGATGAAATAAATACCTTCTTCGAATGCTTTTGAAACTTCTTCATGGTTTAACGTATAAGAAGGGGACTCTTGTAAGGTTTTACGATAGGCAATACTTACGCCACCCCAAGATCTAAGTAATTTAATAATATTGGGTTGACGGTCTTCAAGAATCGCTGTTTCATTTTCATGTTTAATGGCGCGTGCATGATCAAGCCAAATTTGCGCGTCTTCTTTTTCTTGAAAAGACCAATTTTGATCAACATCAATATTTTTTTGTTTTAATGTTTCATAAATATGCAAAAATTTTTCGACTTGGCGCGGATAATAAGCAAGCGCTTCTGTTGCCGTATCAATAGCTGTTAATCCACCACCAATAACAATAACTGGCAAACGTAATTCCAGATTGGCAAGATTACTTTTTTGAAATGCCCCTGTTAATTGCAAAGCCATCAAAAAATCTGAAGCCATACGAACACCTTTGGCAAGATTGTTTTTAATGGGCACAAGATTTGGTTTACCAGCACCTAAAGCAAGCGCTATATGATCAAAACCATATAAAAAGGCCTGCTCAATAGTGATGTTACTGCCTAAACGGATACCCCCTTTTAGATGAAAATGATCACGTCTCTCCAAAATGATACGCACTAATTTTAGAAAATTCTTGTCCCATCTGATGGTGATCCCATATTCAGCAACACCACCAAAACCGCCAATGACACGTTCGTCTAAATTTTCTTGAATCTCTTTAAAATAACGAATGGGTTTAAAACCGGCACCAACCAATACATTGGATAAAGGTTCAATTTTTAACCCATCAATTGCAAAAACAGCAAAACCCTCATTCAGCAAATGATGACTTAAATTAATACCAGCGGGCCCCGTCCCTGCTACCAATATTTTATGATTCGTCAAATCTTTGGGGAGCGGTCTTTCAAAATTCAGTGGATTCCAACGCGTAAGCAAAGAATATATTTCAACGCCCCAGGGCAGAGACAAAATATCGCGCAATATCTTTGTTTCAATGGCTGGAATATTAACGGGTTCTTGTTTCTGGTAAATACAAGCCTTCATACATTCATTGCAAATGCGGTGACCAGTTAATGGTAAAAGCGGATTATCAATCATGGCAATGGCTAATGCGCCCAAAATAAAACCTTCAGAAACGGATTGATTCATTTCTGAAATTTTTTCTTCTAAAGGGCACCCAGTCAGCGAAATGCTAAGTGAATTGGCTTGAAATTCTTGTGTTGTTTTAGATTTTAGGCCTTTAGAACATGAATCCTTGCCTTGATGATGACAAAAAATACAATAATGTGCTTGATCAAAAGATTGTTCTTTTGAGCATCCTTGATCTGTAAGCGAAAAGCCATTCCGTTGTCTTAACGCCGAATCATCATATTGTAATTGATTGTTTTTTTGTTGCAGATGATGAATTAAATGCTCAAAATCCAGTTTTTCGGGTAGTTTAAAAAAAGAAGATTCTTTATGCTTTTGAATGCCTTCTAATGAATATATAGCCCATCCAGCATAGTCACTTAGCAGCTTGATCTCTTTTGCATATTTTTCTTCATCTTCTAAAAAATCTAATATTCTTACTGCAAATTTTAAGTCAGACCAATCAGGTCCTAATATATCGATGACGTCTTTTTCTAAGGACGTTGCATCAATGGATTGAATTTTTTCGTTATTATAATTTTTGCCAATACGCCTTTGTATAAATATTTTTTTGGCACGTATAAGTGGTAAATAACTTAAATAATGCTCTTTTAATTGAATACTATTTTGATGCACATCAAAAAACGATCCAATAAAATCTTCAACAAAAGGCACAAGTTCTAAAAAAAACGAAGATTGTTCTTTGGTTGTAAAGTTTTTAGGATGTTCGCGCATAGCGATAAGTAATTTTTTATGCTCAGGGTTTTTGCTATTGAGTTTTTCAAGAAATAATGTGTCTAAACGTTTCAAACCTTCTAATGTGTAAAGATCTTGAAATTGAAAACCATACTGTAAATGCAATTTATTAAAATCCTAATGTATTTAACCTGTGCTTACCTAATTTAAGAAGTTTTAAAAAATATGCAATCTTTTTGTTTTTGCTTGACCCATCCTTCATTACAGTGAACAATTAGGTAGATAAACAAGAAAAATAAGAAGTTTCATGATGATGATAGACGATTTAACGCTACTTGTGGTTGAAGATAATATCTCAACACAATTTTTAATGAATGCACTTTTGTCACGCATGAAATCAGCTAAAATCATTTTTGCCAAAAACGGCAAAGAAGCGATCGATATAATTAAATCAAGATATCGTCAAAACTCCCCGATCCATTTGATGATAACAGATTGGTATATGACACCTATTGATGGTGGAGAACTTACAAAATGGGTGCGTACTTCATCAGATAGTCCCAATAAAAACCTACCTGTCATTATGGTGAGTGATTTCAATGCATCTCAACTTGAAAGTAAAATGGGTAATTTAACAATCCAAGGTTACATTACTAAACCATTTACATTTGAAGCAATTTCAAAGCAAATTGCCAATGCCATTGGACTGACGAACGCAATTGCAAGGTAATATAAAATGATTAAAAGCTTTCAAGATATCAGGATACTTCTTGTTGAAGATAGTGATCAAGTTAGGGGGCTTATTACATCGATTTTGCGTTGTTTAGGTATTGGGGATGTATTGAAGGCACGCGATGGTGGAGAGGCTATTGAGGTGTTAAAAACATACCCTCAAGATCATAGCAAACCTGGTAGTTGCGGCATAGATTTAATCATATCAGATTGGTTAATGTCGCCCGTTGATGGTATCTCACTTTTAAGATGGGTTCGTCAACATCAGGCATCACCCAATCCCTTTATTCCTTTTATTATGATTAGTGGTATTTGTGATGTTGAAAAAATAACCAGGGCACGCGATCTTGGTGGCAATGGATTTTTGTCAAAGCCTTTTTCTGTTGACGCCGTAACGGGACATTTACAACGTCTTTTAACGAATGAAAATACTTTTGTTAAAACGGATAATTTTTTTGGTCCAGACAGACGTAAAAAAGCCCGTGAAGCTTATACAATCGATCGACGCGGCCCACTCGATAAACCCGAACAGGTAAAAAAATATCGCATCTTAAGTGTGATGCCAAAAAAAAATCAAAAAACTTCAAATGAATCATCTGATGAATACCCTATTGTTGATCCACAGATTATGCGTGAGATTCGAAAAGAGCTTACTAAACAAACGCAAGGTTTTCTTGATGTCGTATTAAAGTATATCCATCTTTTAGAAAGTGATTGCAAATCCTCTGAAAACTTAGAAGAATCTAAACGTAAGCCCTTTTTTGAAAGATTGAATTCAACCTCACATGAATTGCGAGGCTTAGGAGGGATTTTTGATTACCCGCTTGTCGCTATTGTTGCGCAATCTCTTTACGATTTAACATCGATTCACGATTTATCAGATGATTGTTTAGGACTTATTAAAGATCATATAAATTCATTTAAAGCGATCCTACGTTTAAAAATCAATGGAATGGGTGGCAATATTGGCCGCGAACTGATTGATGCGCTTGATGCTGCTAATCAACGCTTTATTCATAGGAATGATCAAAAAATTATTTATAATTAAAATCAATCTACAAAACAAAAAATGAAATTGCTTCGGTTTTACCTCTCCCCTTGTGGGAGAGGTCGACGCGCAGCGACGGGTGAGGGGTGTATAAAGCGTTTACAAAGAGCAACGCCATCACGCCATAATCTAAGCATTGCCAAACAAATACGCATCTCTCCAAAATTGTAAAATACCCCTCACCCGCTCCCTTTGGTCGCGACCTCTCCCACAAGGGGAGAGGTAAAAAACTCTTCTTTTAGAGGGCTTTTGGTAAAAAATTGTTTTCACTTCTTAGAAATAAGTTGCGGAGTGTGAGAGCTGGATAGTTAAAAATGGGCTTAATTTCATTCTTTGTCATGTAAATTGAATTATTTTGTAGCGTTTTTTAAAAATATAATTAAGAAAAAAAAGTGAAATGAGCTAATGAATAAAATTGGCTGGGGCGGGAGGATTCGAACCCACGAATGGCGGTACCAAAAACCGCTGCCTTACCACTTGGCGACGCCCCAAAAGAATAATGACAAGATACAGCCTTTTTACATCTTACACAACCCCTTTTGTAGGCTTCTGCTATTAATTGATTGTTTTTATAAAGATCAAAATAAATTGTAAAATAAATTTACTAAAGTAGAAATATAAAATATTTTTTAACTTTATTTTAATCTTTTTTACAAATAATAGAACATGTACAGGTGGAGGTTGTTATGAATAATTTTATAGGCGTTCTCTATTTTATAGGCGTTTTTTTTACATCAAATGTTTTATATGCTTTTGAAGAAATATTTGTCACCAATGATGAGATATCTGAAAATGGTCTTAAGATTGAATCTATTGCGGATTGGCTTAGTAAAAAAAATATTGAACAAGATGAAAATGGTGAAGAATATTTTGATTTTTTAGACAATAGTTTATATTTAGATCCAAATGAAAGGGGCGATCGTTTGATAAATCCAAATTGTGTTCAATTAAGAAATCCATCTGATTCAGAACGTGATTTAAAAATTACACTTATTAGTATTAATCAGCAATGCTTAAACCCAATAGCATCAAATGAATGGAAATTAACCTATGTTATTAAAAATTTAGAGGATTATGATATTGAGGTCAATAATTTAAGAATTGTTCAGTCAAATCATAAAATTCAATGGCTTTTAGACAATCCAACTGATTTTCCAAAACCATTATTTGCACTACCTTTTTCATTTGATTATATGGATAGTAATGATAAAAATAGATATTTTATTATCTTAAATGCAGCCCAAGG
The DNA here is from genome assembly GCA_030680745.1 of Alphaproteobacteria bacterium. NCBI lineage: Bacteria > Pseudomonadati > Pseudomonadota > Alphaproteobacteria > Alphaproteobacteria bacterium. The sequence continues at coordinate 10,142 of JAUXUR010000077.1, read as the reverse complement.
AAAACCATTTCATGATATTATCGAGAATGAATCTATTAATAATATTATCAAAGCTTACGAAAAATTAGGTCAAGCTTTTGGAAATATGCATGTTACATTTATGGATCAATCAACATTGCTTAGTAAAGATTTATTGCAAGATGATACATTTGAAAACAATCCAATTACGCGCTACGAAAAAAAACTAACCGATTATTATAAAACAATTACCCATGGGGATGCGCATGGCGGGAATATTTATTTTGATTTTACAAAAAACCAAGTTGAAACTATTGATAATGACAGCTACGTATCGAAAACAACTGATAGCAATCCAGTTGAGGGTGATTTGTTTTCAATTTTTATTTCTTTTTTTGATGCTATGAACGAAACCGAAATATGCGCAACAACTATTTCGAACATATGCACAAACGCTAGTATTGCAATGCAAAGTTTTTTTAAAAATTATTTTTTAGCCTATCCTGAAACTGAACGTGCTGCAATAAGAATATATATTGAGCTCTTTTTAAAAGATATGTCAACTTCTACAATTGCAAATATAAAAGAAAAACAAAACATACCTTATTTTATGCCTTTTATCATATTTTCTATGGATAACGCACTTCAAATACCAGTGATTATAGAACCAAGTAAAAAAGATAAGAAATTGCCGAACGTATTAAAAATTCAGAAAAAAATTAAAAAGCCAAAACCAAAATCTAAAAGTAATCGTTATCAGGTAGATTTTAAAAAAAGGCATACGATAAACTGAATTGGCTGGGGCGGGAGGATTCGAACCCACGAATGGCGGTACCAAAAACCGCTGCCTTACCACTTGGCGACGCCCCAAAAGAATAGAGAAAATATACAGTCTTTTTATAGCCCATGCAAGCCTTTTTAAACATTTTTGTGTTGGTGTGTATTAACTTTATAATGTTTTTTGATATGCTTACCAAAAGAATGGAGCCATCTTGTTAAAGTTTTAACACCATAAAAAAACAGCTCAATTATATAAAATGACGATATTTATTTAGTGATTTTAGCCACAACAATTATGGCTTTGATCTTTGACTTCAACTTGAACTTCATGCGTGCCCGCTATTTCAAAAGTAAGCTTCATATGTAGTCTGTCGCCAACATTAAATTGTTTTTTAAGACCAAAAAGCATGACGTGACGTCCGCGTGGCTTGAGCATTACTTTTTCATTGGCTCTCAATTCAATTGCTTTTGTTTCAACCATTTTTGCAACGCCCTGCGCGTCCACGATATGATCGTGAAGTTCAATACGATCAGCAAGATCTAGTGCTTCAGCCTTAATTAATTTATCGTTAGTTCCTGAAATTAATTCCATATAAATGGCAGCATTTTTTTGATCTTTAGCCGTGTTTTTTGCCCAGGGATTAGTGATTGTTACGGTTCCGATATAGTATTTTACATTTGGTTCTTCAGCTTTATTTTCGGCAAAAAGTGGAGATGCAGCAATAAGAAGAGAAAGACAGAAAATTACGTTTTTAATCATGATGTTAACCCTTAAGATATAGTTAATGCAAACTCGGAAATTAATTTTATAGGAAACCTATAGTTTCCGTCGTTGCGATGAGCCCCAAATAAAAAGGGGCGAAGAAGCAATCCAGAAAATAGCCTTTCAAAGGCTAACATGTTGATTTTAGGACTGGATTGCTGCACCCCCTATGGGGGTTCGCAACGACGAAGCCATTTGGTTTTTTTTAATTCAATTGGTTATGCTTTAGTTCGTCTGTTTTTTAATTTCCAAGTTCACGTCGTTAGTAATTTAAACTAACTTACACCAAACAGGCGCATGATCAGATGCTTTTGTTGCAGCACGCATTTCTTTGTCAATACCTGTGTCTAAAAGGCCATCGGTGGCTTTTGGAGAGAGTAAAAGATGATCTATCCGTAAACCTTCATTTTTAGGCCAAGCACCAGCCCTATAATCCCACCACGAAAAGGATTGTTCGTTGGGGTAGATTGCTCTGAAACTGTCATAATAACCCAAATGTAGTAATTTTCGAAAGGCATTACGTTCAGCTGTTGAGCAAAGAATTTGATTTCCCAAAGCTTCCGGATCATAAACATCAATATCGTAAGGCGCCACGTTATAATCGCCACCAATGATCGTTTGATCATTATTGCGTAAAAGTTGTTGTAGATGTGTGTAAAGTCGTTCATAGAATTTCAGTTTATATTGGTATTTTTCACTGCCTACTTCTTGACCATTGGGCACATAAACGGATGCTACATGATACGGTCCGCAAAGCGCTTCTATATAACGCGCCTCTAGATCTTCATCATCACCTGGCAAACCTTTTACAACATTACTAATGGGTAATTTTGAAAGAATGGCGACACCGTTATAAGTTTTTTGTCCATGTATTGCGGCGTTATAGCCTAGATTTTGGATTTCATCATAAGGAAAAACGTCATCTTGCGCTTTAAGCTCTTGCAATAACATAATATCTGGCTGACGATTTTTTAAAAACTGTACTAAATGCTCTAAACGAACACGGATGGAATTAACATTCCAGGAAACAATAAGGGTCATAATAACTCTCTAGTGCATCTAAATTAAACTACCCAGATTATGAGGAAAAATCTAGGAAAGGTGAGAACCATAGCTACATGTACTAAAGTACATGAGCACTGCCAGTTTATATATTTTGGGCAAACTTGACGACGAATTTACCCATAGGATGGGTAGTTATATCGCAAATGAATTGCCACATCCGCAAGAGGCGGTAGCATTAGGGTTTTTAATTTGAAAGGATGCGCCAATAAGTTCTTCCACATAATCCAAGGTCATCCCTTCAAGAAGACCTAAAGACGTTTCATCAACAACAAGTTTAATATTATTTTGATCGAAGATTTTATCGTCGTCATTAAGCTGATCATCGAGTTCAATCTTATATTGAAATCCCGAGCATCCGCCACCTAAAACGATAATGCGCAGCATCAAATTTGGCTTATTGCGCTTTGCAATAAGCGTTAAGATACGTTTGGCTGCATTTTCAGTAACTGTGACATGGGACATAATTTAAACTCCATAGGCCTATATCCTACTATTTGGTGATTGTTGCTTAAAAGTCAAATGCTCTTTTGGCGTAATCGAACAGGCAATTTAATAAGAATCAGAGACAATGAAATAAAAATAAAAATCCCTCCTTCTAATTGAGCTGCATTGATAGGTTCGTCGTAAAATAAATAGATCCATAAAAGCGCAAAAGACGGTGATAAAAGACAAGGGATAAGGCAATAATATCCTGGCAAACGTGACATAGAAAAAGAATTCAAACCCTGTCCCATAAGTTGCACCAAAAAAGCTGTAAGGATGACGCCTATCCAATTATTTAAAGAAATTGTCCATAACGACACATCAGAAATAATAAAAAGAGGTAATGCAAAAAGAGTCGCTGAAAAAGTAATCAAGGGAATTGACTGATTGCTGCTCATTTTATTGGATAATTGACGAATGCCTATAAAATAGAGTGCATAAAAAACGGAACATCCTAAGCTAATAAGATCACCTATCCATAAATCGGCTGAAAGATCAAAATTATCGTAAAACAATAGATAGATTCCAAAAGTGGCAAAAAGAAGACCAAACCAAGCAGATATATCCAAATGTTCTTTCAAGAAAAAATAGGCTAAAAAAACAACAATGATGGGCGATAAATTGCCTAAAAAGATAACATTGGCGTGGCTTGTATAATTGAAAGCTGTGTACCAACAAAAAAGACTTGCTGTGAAATTAAACCCTGTGAACAATATCCAAAAAATAGTGGATCTTGGTCTTGTTTTCGTTGGTGTTATAAAAGAATTTGGGAAATAAATACTTAAAAAAGTTGATGCAAAAATCAAACGCATAAAAAGAAGAATTGTAGGATCAATTTCAGAAAATCGTCCTAAAATGGCACTTGTGGACAGAAAAAATGATGCCAGAATCAATACGAGGATCGAAATCGTCTTTTGTTCAAAAAAATTTAAGAAGGTTGATTTTGTATCATTCATTCTTTAGGCTTTATGATTGGGCCAAGATGACATTTTACATGTGAATAGGATTTAAATCAAACCATGCTTCTCAATGCTTCAAAATCGCTTCTTTTGGTGATCGATATTCAAGAAAAGTTGTTTCCTCTACAGGCTGAAAAAGAACTTATTCTAAAGGGAACAGAATTTCTTCTTGATGTTGCACAAATTTTAACTGTTCCATCTATTTTATCAGAACAATATCCGAAAGGACTTGGTAAAACAATTTCTGAAATTGATGTTTATAATTTGAAATCGTTTGAAAAAACATGCTTTTCCTGCGCAGAAGATGAACCTATTGTTGAGTATCTTAAAAGCACAAAAAGATCACAAATTGTAATTGTAGGCATGGAAGCTCATATTTGTGTATTACAAACGGCCATAGGCTTACAGATGCAAGGGTTTCAAGTTTTCGTTGTTGAAGACGCTATTTCATCGCGTCAATTATCGGATAAAAAAGCTGCTTTAAAACGTATGACGCATTGTGCTGTTCAGATCGTTACAAAAGAAATGGTAACCTATGAATGGCTTCACAGATCAGGCACAGATGCATTTAACGAGATCAATCATATGATCAAAAATCAATAATGTATCCCGTTGTTTTACTTTCTGGCTTGTTATGTGATGCTGAATTATGGATTCACCAAAAGCAAGCCCTTGAAAATGAATTCGACTTTATTATTCCGGATTTAACGCAACACGAAAATATTATTGAAATGGTTTCAACACTTTTGAGTGTTTTACCTGAAAAATTTGCACTTTGTGGTTTTTCAATGGGCGGCTATGTTGCATTTGAAATTTTAAGACAAGCGCCAGATCGCGTTCAAAAAATAGCTTTTATCAACACGACCCATCGTATCGACGAGCCTGCTATTCGCCAAAGACGTCTTGATTTTATTGAACTTGCGTCACGAGGCAAATTTAAGGGTGTAACACCCCAATTAATGAAAAGTCTTGTAGATAAAAGCAATATTCATAACCAATCTATACGTGATACTGTTTTCGGTATGGCCAAACGTGTGGGCCAAGAAGGTTTCATTCGTCAAGAAAAAGCGATTCTTTCACGTATTGATAGCACATCTTTATTACACCAGATTAATGTGCCGACATTGATTATTGGGGGACAGAATGATCAGTTGATTTCTGTTGAGCATCAAGTAGACATGCATCGGTTGATTCCAAAAGCATGCTTAAGATTAATCGAAAATGCGGGTCACATAACACCGTTAGAAGCACCTGATCTTGTAACGGAATATTTAAAAGAATGGCTACATAGCTAAAGGCCATGCAGCCGTGAATAATTCTATAACTACATCCCATTAAGCGGTTTGCGACCAATAAAAGCTAATGCTTCAATGCCATTTGCTGAATTTACTTTTTCAAGGCTTTTTTCTAACAATGAGATTTCTTCAAAATACTCCAGAATGAAACCAGTTTCACATATGGCCTTTGATAAAACATCAAAATCAAGCATGTGAAATTCAGGTTGAATTATATCTGCCATGAACGGCGAAAATGACCATACGTTCTTAGTGTAACCTGGCCATTTTTCGCCTTTTTGTTTTCCTTCCTCCATTGCTTTACGCAAGCCTTCTAATTGCCGAACATAAGGCGCGCTCACAAGGATAAATATTTTGCCACCAGGTTTTAATTTTTCGAATGAAATTTTGAGCGCACGCTCAATTTGAGGACCATCAAAAAAATGAAGAACACGTGCTATGAGGATGCCATCTAAATGATCACTATCTTTGGGCCAAGTGACTTTATCTGGAAAACTACCCGGCATAAACGCCATTTTTGATCTGAGTTCGGGATCAATGCGGTTTTCTAAAATTTTTATTTGTTTTTCATCGATATCATTGGCAATACCATAGCTTGCACCGGCTTTTAGCGCTTGAATGCTTGCTTCGCCGAAAGCTGCACCTACATCTAAAAATCGTCCTTTTGTTTGACCCATAAAATCAAGAAATCTTTTAATAAGTATATCTGGTTTTGTAACCATATAACCCATATTATTGAGGGTCTTAACCAATCCTACAACATTTGGTTCTGGCATTTTAAGTGTTTCAGAGGCAGGTTCAGATTTATCTTCAGCATGGATAGGCTGCATATAGCATAATGTAAAAATAAATGTTGTTAGTTTTTTAAGCATTTTTTCCTCTTTTTCTTTTTATACATTAGTCGTCGACATTTAGTGTTTCAGTAATAAATGCTCAGATTATGCAGCAAAGTTTAGAAAAGTCGAGAACCGCACGGAATGTACCTCTTTGTACAGAATACCAGAAGTGCAGACTTGACGACGAATTTGTCCATAATACGCCATTTATAGTCGATAGATTTGAGAAGTAGACAAGGAACAACGAGCGAAGTGTATCCTAATATACATGAGTGAGACGTGACGATGTATCCTTCCAATGTCTATCGACTATAATTAGTCTATGCCGATTTCTTTTCTTATGTAGGCTATCTTTTGTTGTGCTATGGGTCGTATTCTTGCAGCACCTGTTTTTAGAATTGCTTCAATTTTTGATGGATCTGCCATCAATTCCAAGTATTTTTGACGTGGTTGTTCTAAGCGCTCTTCAAGAGCTTTCAACAATTCTTTTTTAGCGTCTCCCCAGCCAATGCCTTTTTGATAGCCCTCTGAAAAAGCAGCAATTTCAGCATCAGTGCCAAAATGTGTATATAATTGAAATATAGTTGAGCTTTTGGGATCTTTAGGCTCATGCGGCAAGGTTGAATCTGTAACAATGCGCATGACTAGTTTTTTCAGCTGAGAAGGTTCAGCAAAAATAGGAATCGTATTATCGTAGCTTTTACTCATTTTTCTGCCATCAAGGCCAGGAATGATTGTGGCATCTTTAGCGAGGGATGCAATGGGCAATTTTAAAAGAGGTTTACCGTAATGCGTATTAATGCGTAACGCTATATCACGTGCAATTTCAATATGTTGAACTTGGTCTTGACCAACAGGCACAACATCAACATCAAATATTAAAATATCTGCAGCCATAAGAATGGGATATGTATAAATGCCCATATTAATATTGATATCATTATCTTGTTTTTGAGCTGCTTCATTTTCGGCAACTAAAGATTTATAAGCATGTGCGCGATTCATCAGCCCTTTAGCAGTATAACAAGACAAAATCCAAGATAGTTCAGTGATTTCAGGCACATCCGATTGACAATAAAAATGCACTTTTTCGGGATCTAAACCTAAAGCAAGCCAAGTCGCTGCGACTTCATAAATATAATTTTTAAGAATCTTGGGGGCTAGATTAATGGTGAGTGAATGGTAATCAGCAATAAAGTAATAAGCTTTGGCGTGCGCATTTTCAGCAAGCGTTAAAGCGGGTTTAATGGTGCCTATGTAATTCCCTAGATGGGGTGCGCCTGTAGGTTTAATGCCTGTTAAGTACGTTTTCATTATACTCTTTCTGTTTCAAGCTGTGGAGGGCGTCAGACTTGGGATTCGAAATGCTCATGTATGAAGAAATACACTCCGCATATCTCACCGCGCGCCTTCCTACCCACATTTTGAAACCGTTTGAGTATAATAACAAATTGGTGTCATCAGTGGGGTATTTCCAATTTAACGAGTATAAACACAAACGAAAGATAAATCATCTGTTTCGTGTGTAGCCTCTTGAATTATTTTCATATGCTTCCCAAATCTAGGAAATGGTTATTATAGAAAAAATTTCTTCTTTTTGCGATCCTGAAACAGGTTTAGAGGGAATTTTTTTCAAACTTCAGCCAATACCTTCTCAAGATTTAATGCGCTTAGATCGATTTTTAGTAGAAGCCTTGCCTGATTTATCGCGTTCTCGGGTACAAGATCTCATTCAGCACAATCACGTTAAATGTTTAAAGGCTTTTAAGCTAACAGCATCGACTAAAGTCAGATCCGCTTATGTATATGATCTATTTATTCCCAATCCTGAATCAGCAATCCCCTTACCTCAAGATATAGAATTATCGATTGTTTATGAAGATGATGATTTAATTGTGCTTGATAAGCCTGCGGGCCTTGTTATGCATCCAGCACCAGGCAATCAGGATTACACCTTGGTCAATGCGTTGTTGCATCATTGTGGAGATTCTTTGTCAGGTATTGGTGGGGTGAAAAGACCTGGTATTGTTCATCGATTAGACAAGGATACCTCGGGTCTTATTGTCGTTGCTAAAAATGATCTAACACACCAGGATTTAACACGACAATTTTCGGAAAGATCTATAGATCGCGCTTATAAAGCGCTCGTTTGGGGCGTTCCAAGTCCCAAAGAAGGTGATATCGAAGGTGATATTGGACGGCACCCCACAAATCGTAAAAAAATGGCTATTGTTCAAAAAAATGGTCGTTATGCATTGACACATTATAAAGTTGATCAAACTTTTGCCATGATTGCATCTTTAGTGGACTGCAAATTGGCGACAGGTAGAACACATCAAATCCGCGTGCATTTAGCGTCAAAAGGGCATTCAATCATTGGTGATCCCGTTTATGGGGGGCTTAAAATACCAAGCGTTCTTAAAAATGATGAAATAAAACAAGAGATTCAGAAATGTAACAGGCAAATGTTACATGCGTATCGTTTGGGTTTTATTCACCCCTCAAGTAAAAAACATTTGTTTTTTGAATCTAATATTACGGATGATTACAAATTTATTATAAATTTGTTTGATAAATTGTAGACGTAGTGTGATAATTATAGTAGTATTAATTATTATTTAAACAGATTGAAAATCATGTTTCTTACGGTTATGCTCTGAGAAACATAAAAGGGAGTTTATAGATGGCTAGTACAAGTCTCATTCCTGTTCTTGATAGTGATTCTGGATTAACGCGCTATTTGCGCGAAATCCGACGTATACCCCTTTTAGAGCCACAGGAAGAGCAAGATTTAGCAAAATTATGGCGTGACGAACAAGACCTTGATGCTGCACATCGCTTGGTTACAAGTCATTTACGTCTAGTTGCTAAAATTGCAATGGGTTTCAGAGGGTATGGTTTACCTGTTAATGAACTTATTTCTGAAGGCAATATTGGTCTTATGCAAGCTGTAAAAAAATTCGATCCTGAAAAAGGTTTTCGTCTTGCAACCTATGCAATGTGGTGGATTAGAGCTTCTATTCAAGAATATATTTTGCGTTCTTGGTCTTTGGTTAAAATGGGCACAACGTCCGCTCAAAAAAAATTATTCTTTAATTTAAGACGATTAAAAGGCGAGATTCAAGCCATTGAAGAAGGTGATTTAACCCCTGAACATTTAAAACACATTGCAACCAAACTTGACGTCACAGAACGTGAAGTGATCGATATGAATAGACGTATGCTCAGCCATGATTATTCTACAAATTCACCCCTAAAGATTGATGGGGATGGTGAATGGCAAGATTTTATGCCGGATGATACAATTGATCAAGAAACAGCGCTTGGTGAACAGCAAGAGCTTCAAAAAAGAAGCGCTCTTTTGGGTGAAGCCATGAGCATTTTAAACGATCGTGAAAAACAAATCATTATAAGCCGCAGACTTAACGATACCCCTGAAACACTTGAAGAATTGAGCGTAAAATACGGTATTTCACGCGAACGCATTCGTCAAATAGAAGTCAGGGCATATGAAAAAATTCGTGATTATGTTTTGAATGCAGCTGAAGACGATTTGAAAGCTGCTTCTTAATATTTTGTTCACTCCATAAAGAACAATAAAAAATTTTGTCTAATTTTATTGAAATTGTTTTTGTTGTTTTTACTTATTATTTTTTATATATAAATACAAAATTGCATTTAAAATTGTAAAAAAAATATTTTATAGCACAATTATAATAGAACGATAAATAATTTAAAAGCACCTACAACACGTATGTGTTTTTAGAAAAAATGTAAAGGAGGAATGAAATGTATAGTGAAATGAGTTGAAAATCTTACAAAGTTGCTATAAAACAATGTGTTATGAGTTATTCAGTAGATTTAAGAGAGAAAGTGCTCTCTTACATTGAAGAAGGAGGAAAAAAATCTGCAGCAAGTAAATTGTTTAAGATTTCTCGTTCAGCAATAGATGAATGGTTGTTAAGAAAAAAAGTGAGAGGACATTTAAATCCTGATGAATATT
>JAUXUR010000076.1 GCA_030680745.1 Alphaproteobacteria bacterium | reverse complement strand
AAATTTTTCCTGAATCATTTTTTAAAAAAATTGAAAAAGGTTTATCTTTTTTACCAATTATATTTTCATATGATGCAAATAGGCCTTCGCTTACAATGTCATTGTCAGCCTGACTAGGTTCATAATCAATAATTATTTTGTACATAATATATACTAAGAATTTTCTGCTATAAATATCATGTGCATTTCACCACCAAATTCTTCTTCTCTGTATAAGATATTTTTGAAACCATGTTTTTCTAAAATGAGTTCCATCTCGTAACGATAATACCAAGATATCTGCATTTGTTCGTTTTCTTCAGCGAGCATTTGGTCATTTATTGTTTTTTTATATATGGAATTACAATTGATATATTACTCTTTTTTATTTGTTATATTATGTGATTTAATAATAATCTTTCCGCTATCAGGTGTTAAGACTTCTCTCTCAGTAAATTCTTCCTGATTATTTTCGCACATTGCATCCCAGGGAACAAACAAATCCAATATGATTTTTCCGCCCAATTTTAAATGTTTTTTGAAATTCTTTAAAACATTAAATGCAGTTAATCGTGGATACAATAATTGAAAAGAACCTAGAGGAATTAAAATAAGACTATATTGATTTGGCAAATCCATTATCTCGATATCTGCTTCAAATAATGTTAGTCCTAAATCAAGTTTCGAACCTCTCTCTTTGCAGCTATTTAACATAGAAACAGAATTATCAACACCATGAACAATATATCCCTCTTGAATCAAGGGAATTAATAATCGGCCTGAGCCACACATTGCTTCAAGAGAAAGATCATTTTTATTCATAAATTGTTTATAAAAAAGAACTTCATCAGATGGTGCAAATTTTTTGTCTATATCATAAAATTCTGTACATAATGTATCATACATCATTCGTATTATACCTTTTCTTAAAGTTCATAAAGAGTTGCAATGCTAGATCAATCCACTAACATATAAATATTAATTTGAACATAAGATACAATAGCTAAGAAAATTATTTTTCAAACAACCACCAAACAGAATCGTCGATGCTTGTTGTTGGTTGCCACAAAAATCCTTGTGCAATGGGCTTTAAATTAGGATAAAATTCCATCCATTTTAAACCATAATCACGTTTAAAAAGCATGTCGTCATAACCACGATAATGAATCACTTCGGATTTTTTTGAAAATATTTCAATCGCTAAGATGTATTTTTTTGATACACGATAGATTTCATTACAAGCCTTTTGAAGATCATCAGGATGAACATGGATTAAAACACCACAGGTGAATACTAAATCTTTTGATGCGTCATCAAAAGGTAATGCAAACGCTGAACCATCTAAAACATGGTGTTGATCTAAAACATTATCATCTAAAATGCGTTGACGGGCTTTCGGATTTGGCTCAACAGCATAAAGTTCTGCTTTAGAAACCTCTTTTAATGCTCTGATATTTAAGCCAATATTTGATCCAACTTCTAAAATTGATTTGACCTCAGAAGAAGAAGTTTTTTTTAAAATATCTTGCCAAACATTTTGACGTTTTTGATGATTTTCAGGTGTTACTTCATTGCGTTCAATATAGGCGTTGCCAAAATCACCACGCCATCTTGATAATTGTGCTGTTTCAACCATATGCTGCTCCTAATGGGATAAGTGGTTTTTGTTGAATATGATGGTTAATTTTTAACAATTCAGGCTCTTTGCTCAATAAATCTTTAATTTCAGCAAAAGCGAATTGAGGATTTTGTATATAAAGGCGTTCATATATTTCACGCACAAATTGGAAATCAGCTTCTTCATCAACAGCTAACCTGCAATGATAGAGATCCGGTTTATATTCAATAAAGAGCGATAAAAATATAGCTGGTCTGCGCCAAATATAAGGTGTTACATGTTCGCGTTCATAAGGATCTTTTGCTTCTTGAAATGCTTTGTTAAGCGCGTCAAATGTTAAGATTTCTGCGCCTAAGCCTAATGGATATCCCTTTTCATGCGACGCATAAAGATAAGAAATATCGCTGTTTTTAAACAATTCAAGCCAAGAAGAAACTATTTTATAATCATATAAAGGGCAATCACTTGTAATTCTTATGACAATATCCGCTTGTGTTTCCAATGCAGCTTTGTGATAGCGCGCAAGCACATCATGTTCATCGCCTCTGATAAAGCTGATATTCCCAAAAGATTGAACAGACTTTTCGATATTATCATGTTCTTCGCCAAAAGGAGACGCAACGACAATTTCATCAATACCAGATGTTAGTTGTACACGTTCAAGCAACAGTTCAAGCAAGGTTTTGCCTAATATTTTTTTCATAACTTTGCCAGGCAAACGAGTCGACGTCATGCGTGCTTGAATAATCGCAACAACTTTAGGCGCGTGCATATTTTGTCCCCTGCCCTGAACCTATTGTTTCTTGTTCGAGCGCCTCCCAAGAAAGTGGCGTTCCGCGCTTTAAATCTTCTGAAGCACGCATGCCGATGACCTCAAAATAAAATTTTGGTTGCAAGCCAAAATGAGGTCGAATTACTTTTATATTATGTGGCGTAAGAATCTCACCTTTTTGAATGTCTTTTGAAACATAGACAGAACGTCTTGATATACGATTTGGTAATTCAGAATCAGGGCGAGCCCATTTTTGACCGTTTTGAATCCCTAAAGATTCCCAAGCAAGATGAGTGCTCGAAACAACTTCAGCCATTTCATGTGGTTCAAGCGAAAATGCAGCATCTTCCCCACCATCAGAACGACTTATCGTTATATGTTTTTCTATAAGACGTGCACCAAGACCAATCGACACAATAGGTACAATAGCACCAGGCGTATGATCTGAAACACCAAGTACATAGCCAGGAAATTTGTCTTGCATAATTTTAAGATTACCTAAAGATGCATCTTTAATAGGTGTTGGATAACCGCCAATAGTGTGTAAAATAATAATGTCTTTCGCACCATTTTTTTCAGCTGTTTCAACAGCATCTGTTATTTCTTGAAGGCTTGCATGACCTGTTGAAAAAATAAGAGGTTTACCCGTTGAGGCAACTTTCGCGATAAGCGGCAAATGAATTAACTCGTAAGAAGCTATTTTATAAGCAGGACAATCCAACTCTTCAAGAAAATCAACAGCTGTATCATCAAAAGGTGAACTAAAAATAGTTAGTCCCAATGTAGCTGCTTTATCGAATAAATCTTTATGCCATTCCCATGGTGTATAAGCACTTTGATAAAGTTCATATTGTGTTCTACCAGCCCAGGGACCATCAGCATGAAGAAGAAATTCATTCTCACGAATATCCATACTTAACGTGTCAGCTGTAAAAGTTTGAATTTTGAATGCATGAACACCGGCCTTAGCAGATTCTTCCATTATTTTAATGGCGCGATCATAATTGCCTAAATGATTAGCAGAGAGTTCTGCAACGACATAAGGTGGGAAATTTGGACCAATTTTATGACCCTTTATCGAGACAAATTTATTATTTTTCTCTTTAAACACGTTCTATCCTCATCATTTTTTCTTCCTTTATGCACAATATTCAGTGCATTAGGTCCTTCATTAAACAACAAGTCTAACGAAGAAAGATGTGAAAGAAAAGGGGGATAAAGTTGTTTATAGGATATTGGTTCATATTGTTGAAAAGAAACGACAATATTTTCTTTTTGAAAAGAGGCTAAAAAAGGTGATAAATAATCGATTGCACCCTTAGGTGATATATAATGTGATACATTAAGATATTTACATAAATCTATAATTCTATTTATTTTTTCATTGCTCAAACTGAAATCAGATGCTGATATAATTTTTGTTGTAATGCCCAATTTGTGTTTAAGCCATACAATCAATGAAAGTGTTAATTCGTGCAGATATGCAAATCTATGAGCACACTCAAATAATACCTTAAGTTCTTGAAAGTAAGTTTCAAAATAGGGTGTTCGTCTATAATTCATTTCAATCGCATTTAAGTGCTTATTTAAAAAATGATGATTGGCGAGTTGAACATCAGCAATAAGTTGCTCCCCCTTCCCTTTAGTCACAACAGGAATTGTTAGCAATAATTCGCCTTGGGGCGATTTAAGACGATTGCGTTGTTGCCACGATTGTTTTGAAAATTGAACATTATCCAGAATAACAAATGTGTCTACTTGATCCATAAGGTCAAAATAACCTACCCAAGGCAGATAAGTTGGTTGCATGATAGCAAGTTTAGTTGAGGAATTGTTTATAGATAATATCTGCTGCACGTTTTGCCCCATGACCATCAATTATTTTTTGCCCCAATTTCTGGCGCTCTTGACATTTTTGTTCATCATTTAATAACTTTATTATATGATCTTCCAATGCATCAATATGTATTAAGTTTTCAGTCACATTATTCTCAACAAAAAAACTTATTTCCTCAAGTTGATTTTCAACATTTGGATAAACGAGGATGGGAACGCCAAGCGCTATGGCCTCATACATAACCATTCCACCTGTGACTAAAGCAAGACGAGATTGTCGTAATTTTTGTGCTAAATGATTAGCGTTCAAAGATTGATAAAAGTCAACATGCTTTGTTATTTCTTGAAAATTGGATGGGAAGATAAATTCACTCCCTACAATAAGTGTAACTTTGTAATTTATCTTAAAATTTGTTAATTCATGAAGTGTTGACGCAACCCATTCTGACGCTTTAATACCAGAGCCTGCAACGATCGTAAGATCATAAACTTTTTTGTGTTCTTGCAATGATTTTTCGAAATCAGTCCTTAAAAGCGCATATTGACCGCCACATAAAAATTTTGTTTTTAATGAATAATTTTTATATAGGTTTTTATCAGCTAAAACAGAACCATTCAGAATTAAATCTGCATTAAAAGAACCACCAAAATCATCTATTATAATTAAAGGCTTATCATTGTTTTTTAAACCAATTTCAGAAGAAATGATATCTTGAATAGCCAGATCATAATGAATTTTATGGAGTTCATTTAATGGATAAATATCTATGTTTTGAAAAACTTTTTTTATGCCCTCTCCCTCCCCACAAATGACAAGATTAATATCTGATTTATCTTTTATCGCATCAACTAAAGATTGAACACGTATTGCATGTCCCATACCAATTTCTTTGGTTGCGTCAAATCGTAGTAAGATTTTTTTCATCTTTTTCACTATACTCCAATTTGACCGCTAAATTAATTGCTCAAATTATGAGCCAAAGTCTAGAGGCCCTCGAACCGGAACGGAGTGTACCCCTTTGTACATGAGTACCGATGACTACGACCTGACGACGAATTTGGCCATAATCTGGGCAACTTTTATAAAATTCGCTGCTATGCGATGAGTGATAGAAGCTTTGGCACGGAAGACCGGAGTGTATCCTATATACATGAGGATCTGAGTACCAAAGCGACGCATCAATCATCCATAGCAGTAGAATTTTAAACGGTAAGAATTAGATCTATTGGTTGCTCGAACCCCCTTATCATTTCTTTTTCAAGAATCTTCCTTATCGTTTTATCTTCGTATCCTTGCTGGATGGCTAAATCCAACGTTTTGCGAGTGGTTATAAAACAGGCTTCTTGTTTGCGTGTATGCTTTTCAAGCTTTGCTGCAAGATTGACTGCATCGCCAATGAGTGTAAATTCCATGCGTTGTTGATTGCCAACTGCACCAAAAATAACTGGCCCTACAGCAAGACCAATACCAATATTTGGACATATTTGACCTTTAGATAAACGATCTTTTTTCCAATTTTCAACTTCAATAAGCAAATTATCAACGGCTTTGAGCGCATCGGAAGCATAGGTTTTAGTTATCGTAACAGCGCCAAAACTAGCCATAATACCATCACCTAAAAACTTATCGATATCGCCACCATGTGCATAAATAATTTTAACCATACGTGTTTGATAATCACCCAATAGTGACATAATCTGATTTGGGGGTAATTCTTGCGTTAATTTGGTAAACCCTTTTAAATCAATAAAAAGAACGGCTGATTCACGAATTTCACCCTCACCTACTTTTAACGATATTTTTGAGTCTTTGATTTTTTGTGCAACACCTTCAGCAAAAAACCTTGAAAACGACTGAAATTTTGTTTGTTCATCAACCCGTTTTATTTCAAGTTGCTTTGACCGATGCGCTAATAAAGTTAATATGATCGAAAAAAGACTGAAACCAACAAGTGCGTCTATTTCTTCATTCGTAATATTGCCGGCACTAGATGAAAAAAAGATATTTTTGAAATGTGATACAAGAATAAGTCCAATTAAGGCAATTACAGCAGAAAAAAAAGTTAAACCTACATTGTAGTGCAAAACACGTAACCCAATTGAAATAAGCAAATAAAAATAAAGACCTTGGTTAAAATGAGATAAATAAGATAAATGATCATAATATCCAGATAATATCCAAATAAGCAAAAGTGGCATAACGATATCGATCGCGGCTGATACTGAAATGACTGCAAAAGGTAATCTAAGACTTAAGCAAAGGATTGATTTTAAAGCAATAAAACTTGCATAAAATGTCAGCAATAAAAAAATATAAGGGTGGTCTAGTAAACTTTGCCAATAAGCAACACCAGCAAAACAACCAAGCAAAACAAGCTGAATAATGCCTATAAAGGCTTCGTTTCTTTTTTGAATATTTGACATAAATCCATTTTTAGGAAAAACACCAGCATGGTCAGATGTCATCTTAACGGACATTTGTTTCTCCCTGTTGTTTTTTAGGGGGATTAAACTCCCCCCTTATTTTTAAACGGCTATTTTATTTTTTTTAGGCACTGATTTTTGAAACCTATTTTCAGCTATTCTGTCTGCAGCAACGTTTGTAGGTAATTTTTCAGCATCAGCCTGTTGGAATATCTCTAACAATGTATCATAAATTGTTAAAACATGTGCTTCAGCTTTTGCTTTATTATACCCATGTTGCTCATACGAAACATTAATTAACCCACCAGCATTAAGTACATAATCAGGGGTGTATAAAATGTTACGTTGTGCGAGCGCCAAACCATGCCTATTTTGTGCAAGCTGGTTATTAGCAGCACCAGCAATAACCTTTGCTTTTATATTGTCAATTGTATCATCATTAACAATTGCACCTAATGCACAAGGTGCCAAAACATCGCATTCTTCTGCGAGTATTTCATCCAATGAGCTTATCTTAGCATTAAATTCTTTTTTTGCCTTTTCATTAAGCTCAGTATCAATATCACTGACAATAAGATGAGCGCCTTCCTTATGCAATAACTCACATAATTTGTACCCAACGCTACCTAGTCCTTGAACTGCAATTTTAATACCATCAAGATTATTTACACGCATTTTATGTTTAACAGCAGCTTTGATACCAACAAAAACACCTAAAGCCGTAAACGGCGATGGATTATCACTTCCGCCGGTTCGCGTACCCACAACATGTCTTGTTTTGGTCAGCATTGTTTCCATGTCATCTACATTTGTACCAACATCTTCAGCAATAATATAACGACCTGAAAGTCTTTCGACATTTTCACCTAAAGACTCAAAAAGCTCTTTTGTTTTGTCAAGGCGTGGATTGCCTATAACAACAGATTTACCACCACCATAAGGTAGTCCAGCAAGAGCTGATTTATAAGTCATGCCTCGAGACAAACGCAAAGCATCATCAATAGCTTCTTGTTCTGTCGCGTAAGGCCACATTCTGCAGCCACCTAACGATGGACCACGATTGGTGTTATGTATTGCAATAATTGCGAGTAATTTGTTCGAACGATCAGAACAAAAAACAACTTGTTCATGATCATCAAAATCGCGTGCAGCAAACACCGTCATAATCTTTGACCCTCCAGGAGAATAAATTAACAAACATAAGCCATTCTAAGAACTTTCAGGCAAAATGTCGATTTAAAAATCATTATTTTTGATATTGTTTCAAAAATTATATATTAATGGTAGAATTATCGTTACGCATATAAAAGTAATGAAGGAACGCGTAAATGAGCAAAATAAAAAAATTAATTTTCAAAAATATTTTTGTGTTTTTCTTTGTTTTTTTAATAAATTGCAACAATCGGATTGTTGCTGCTGAACAAGATAAAAATTTAAAATCCTTTTTCCACAAAAATATATTGATTTCACAAAAAACAACTGAAAATGATCAAACACCTTTTAAAGATGATCCAAGTTTAAAACTAATTGCAGACGTTTTACCAACAGCATTATCTATTTTACAAGTTTATTATATTGATCAACCTAATTTTCAAAATATCTGTTTTAATGGTATCAAAAGAATTCTTGAAAAAGATGATTCTTTTACATTTATCGTTGATCAAAATAAAATTACACTTAGCAAAGATGGAAAAATAATTGATACATATTCAATTTTACAACCTCAAGATGATCTGAAATATTGGATTGTGACTTCGCTAAATGTTCTTAACCGGGCATTCGAACATTCACCAAAATTATATACAATCACACCAGAGAAAATCCTCTCTTATTATATGAAGGGTGCTGCAGGATCGTTAGATGAGTTAACACGCTATGTTCCGCCCCATAAATCAATACCTGAACATCAGATATTCATTGGAAATATTAAAGTCGAAGAAAGTGAAGCCACATCTTGGAGTCAGGTTTATAATAATGTTTTGTATCTACGGATTAAACATTTTGAGCCTTGGACATCAAACGAGGTTGTTTCACTTTTAAAAGGCGCAAAAGATAAGCATGAAGGGATCATTTTAGATTTACGTGATAATGTTGGTGGACGCTTAGAGCAAGCTATTGAAATTGCAGACGCCTTTTTAGATAAAGGATTACTTGCCACAAGTAAAGGAAGACATCAAGATAGCTATCAAAAATTTGAAGCAAATGGCCAACGAGCTGTTTTTAACAATCCTTTAATATTACTTGTAAATCAAAAATCTGCGTCAGCTGCAGAAGTTCTAACCGCTGCCTTAAAAGAAAATGATCGCGCCTTAATTTTAGGACGTAAAACATATGGTAAAGGCAGTATTCAACGCGTTCAGGGATTACCCAATGATGGTTCCCTCGTATTTACCTGGGCAAGTCTTTATACACCTTTAGGCCACAGACTTAATAAAGTAGGTATTGACCCCTTTTTATCTATTGAAAAATTAAACCCCGCGCAACTTATTTGGTTGAAAAATTTAATTAAAACGGGCATTGCGCCGCAAAAGCTCACAAACACTTCTTATATGACGGGTAAATCTATAAATCCAGCAACACTTGAAAAAGATGAACTTGATCTAGCGCTTAGTATTCTCTCTAATAAAGAGTTTTATAAAAGCGCCCTTGCACTTCAAAGCCAAACAAATTTAACGCAAAACGCAATTAGTTAAATAATAATGCTTTAATTTCTTTTTTATCAAGAATGGTATCATCAAAATCCGTATTTTCTGATTCTAAAATCAACAATTGAAGATTTTCATATTCTACTGCTTTATCACATGCCTTATTTTCTAAAGTTACTAACTTTTGCTCATCATCAACGCACATTGAATTTTTTAACGCATGAATTTCTCGATCCAAAGCAGCTAATTCAATGGCTAGCTCAAGCTGTTGGTTTTTCAATTCAGATAAAAGTTGTTCCTGTCCGTTAATATCAGACGAATCTAATAAAGGATCATTGCCTAATTGCCATGTTAATTGCTCTAATTTTTTAATTTCTAATACAGATAAACTATTTTCTTTCTTAGGTGGAAAAAAAGAAAATATATCATACTGATAACAATCTAAGGATGAAGAAGCATCTTCCATTTTTATAGGCGTAAATTGACAATTTAATACTGTTTTTAAATTTTCATAATCATTAAATTTACTTTTAGTAAAAACGCCGTTAAGAGTACCTGTTTCTTTGTTGTAAAGATTCATTATGTTATCTTGATTGTCATTTGTAACAACATCATGCATAAGCGTGTTCAAGACACATGAATAATCTATACCGATGTGATCTTGTATATTATGTGTAATTGTTTTAAGAATTTCATCTTCATACCCATTTTTTTTGCAATTATCTTTTATATAGATAAAAATAGGGGCATATCCTTTGGTATAATCATCACGAAGAGATGGTGGGTATATTGAATACAAACCGATCAATGACGCGTCTTTTTTTAAATAAATATAATAATCACCCCAAAAAATATCTTTTTCGTTTATCGATTCGTATGTATTGAAAAACTTTATTAATTTTAAATATATTTCTGTATAAGATTCGAAATCTATTTCAGGCGGTAATAATTTATAAACTTCTTCGTTTTCATTGAGTTGGTCTAATGACCTTGCTTGCACAAATACCAATCTATCTGTCTCAAGTATTATTGCATCTATACTTGTGTAGTTGCACATTAATGCAATGGCTAAGGAAACTATTTTTCTCATTTTTAAACTCCTTGTATTTAAAAATGTGTAGCCCATTATTTCTAATCAATCAATCGTGAAATTGATATTTTTTTTTAACGGCAATAGAATTTTCCCATTGAAAGTGATATGTTCAATACCTATTTACACAATTGCCTTATAGAATTTAAGGAATTACGAATTTAAGAAGGAAGCATGATGGAAAAGATTCCAATGACAGTACTAGGTTTTGCAATGCTACAGGATGAATTAAAGCGTTTAAAAACAATTGAACGTCCTTCTGTCATTGAGGCACTTATTGAAGCACGTTCCCATGGTGATCTTTCTGAAAATGCTGAATATGATGCGGCAAAAGAACGACAAGGCTTTGTAGAGGGACGTATTGCTGATATTGAAGACAAATTAAGACGCGCCGACGTCATCGATACAGAATTACTTTCAGGCGACATCGTTACTTTTGGAGCGACCGTTAAACTTGCTGACGAAGAAACAGACGAACACACAACTTATAAAATTGTTGGTGTTGATGAAGCTGATATTAAGTCGGGCAAAATCTCATATACATCACCCGTTGCTAAAGGTCTTATTGGTAAAAAAATTGGTGAAAATGTAATTGTAACGACACCTCGAGGTGTTCGTTCTTTTGAAATTTTAAGCATTAAATTTGGTTAAATTTCAATGTCTGCCAAAATTAGCGTCATTATTGTTGCTGCAGGGCGTGGATCACGTTATTCAACGGTTTTGCCAAAGCAATATGAGCTAATTAATGGAAAAACAATTTTAAGGCACACCATCGATATCTTTTTAAATCATCCTTTAACCAAAGATATTATGTGTGTCATTCACCCAGATGATGTTGATTTATATAATCAAGCTGTAACAGGTTTAAACATCCCTTGTGTTTTTGGCGGCGAAACACGTCAAGATTCAGTGATGAATGGTCTTAAATCATTAAAAGATACGGATCTCGTTTTTATTCATGATGCTGCACGCCCGAACTTAACAAGCGATAAGATAGATGCTCTCATTAATAGCTTCAAAGATAATGAAACATTTGGGGCTATTTTAGCCCTCCCCGTTACTGATACAGTTAAATATGTTGAAAATGGCTTTATTGTTAAGACGTTAGATCGTCAAAATGTTTTCAGAGCTCAAACACCACAAGTGTTTCGATTCAATGTAATTTATGATTGCCATATAAAAGCCCCTCACCAAAATTTTACAGATGACGCAGCGCTTTTAGAACATTTTAATCACAAGGTTAAAATTGTCTTAGGCGATCCGTCTAATATAAAAATTACAGAGCCGAACGATACTAAACTTATGTCAGCATCTTCAATGTCACTGTCCAGATTATGAGGCAAAGTCTAGAAAGTTTGAGAACCGGCGCGGAATGTACTTAAGGTACATGAGCACCGGAAGCGCAGAACTGACAACGAATTTGACCATAATGTGGTCAGGTTATTTTAAGGATAAGGTAAATGCGTGTATGTACAGGAATAGGTTTCGACGTCCATCAATTTTGCGAAGGAAATTCTCTTTGGTTATGTGGTATTTCAATCCCACATTCCCACGGTCTTAAGGGTCATTCAGATGCAGATGTCGCCTTACACGCATTGACAGATGCGTTATTAGGCACTATTTGTGCCGGCGATATTGGGATGCATTTTCCGCCAACAGATGAAAAATGGAGAGGTGTTGACTCATCATTGTTTTTAAAACATGCACATGACCTTGTCCTAAAGCAAAATGGTAAAATTACGCATTGTGATTTAACAATCATTTGTGAAAGACCTAAAATTGGCCCATATCGAGATGCGATGCGCAGGCGTATTGCAGATATTTTATCTATTCCACTTAATTATGTCAGCGTTAAAGCTACTACAACAGAAGGTTTAGGATTCACGGGTAGAAAAGAAGGTATTGCCGTACAAGCTATTGTTACTGTACAATCACCCTATGAGTAATGAAATAATACAAAATAATCCAAATCCCTCTTCTCCTCCCCATGGCGTTGCCTGGTGGATTGCGACTGTAGGCGGTATTGGCCGTTCACCTGTTGCCCCTGGCACTTGTGGCTCTCTTGTTGCCTTGCCTATGGCTTGGGTTATCGCATCTTTGTTTGGTGAAAAATGGCTTTTATTAGCCATTGTCATTATGTTTTTTGTGGGATGGGTGTGTTCGTCTATTGTTTCAAAGCAAATGGCTGATCATGACCCTCAAGAAATTATTATTGATGAAGTTGTTGGTCAGTGGATAGCGCTTCTTTTTGTCCCCTTTAATTGGCATTGGTATATCATTGCTTTTGTGTTTTTTCGACTTTTCGACATCATTAAACCTTGGCCTATCAATGAAGCTGAAAAACGCTTCCAAAATGGCTTTGGTGTTATGATTGATGATGTGATAGCGGGTATTTTCGCCCTTGCGGCAACTCATGCTATCTATTTGATTGTTTCATTCTTTTAATAAATCTTTTGCCACTTAAAAAGGCTTAAAATTAATGAAAAAAATCTTCCTAACGATTTTAACATTATATTCAACATCAATTCATAGCTATGAATATGATAATAAATATACTCTTTCTGAAGCTTTTGAAGGCGCTAAGAAAGAATATTTAACAGAAGTTGAATTTTTTTCACATTCTGTTGGCCCTGTTATTAACCGCCCCATAAGTGATTTTAAAGGAAAAGAACTTGTTATAGGCGCTGGTTGGGCCAAAGAATATTTGAGCACCAAAGATAGTCTTCCTGATAATATTTTAGCACTTATGCAAGAACGATATACAATTGACGTAACGAAAGAGATGTATCCCGATTTACAAGGATCAATCACCCAAGAAAAAGATACTGCATCACTGCCAAGTTCTTATTTTAATATGCTTTTTTTTGAACATATCCCCTGTGGCGTTTTTTTTAGCCCAGGTACATATAAAAATATTTATCGATTACTAAAAGATGACGCTATTGCAAAAGTTGAAACAGGCGTCGCTTGTAGAGAATACATACATGAAATCATAAAACTGACACCTTTTAAAAATAGTTTTAAAGAAATTATTGATGAAAAAATGCTTTCAAATTTAGATGAAAATAGTAATTATTTTGCGATAAATGGTTTTACGATTAAAAAAGAAAAAATCTCAAATGAAGCTACCTTCCCTACTCAAGAAGAAATTAACACAAGTGTTTATAAATTATTCCCAGAAATTATAAAAAAACAATACAATAGAAATATTAAACAAATAGAAATTGATCGAAAAAAATTTGTAAATGCAGCACAAAACAAAGGTAAAGAAATCACGCCGCTTAAAAAATTTCAAGGTCAAACGCTTGTTGCAACAAAATTAGGACGCAATTATCCTTATTTTGAAGAAGATCTTAAAAAATATTCAGATAAACCCAATGAAAAAGTTAATTTTTCAGATTTGTATATTTTGGGGGAAGATAATTCTGAAAAGATAGATTATTTAGGCTCCATCGCTAACAATAAAAGCATCAAAAATATGCCTAAAAATCGCTTCAAACAAATCATTGTTTCAGAGCTAAGTCCTTGTGTTATGTTAACCCAACAAGAAACCTATGCTAACGCCCATAGAATACTTAAAAATGGTGGCAAGTTGATTTCTAAAATGCCCCAAGGGATTTGCATTGATCAAATTCAAAAAACAATTAGCCAAAGTCCTTTTAAAAACACATTCAAAACGATTAATGATACTCACGGTTTTGAAATCACAAAAAATTAATAAAACCTATCTAGAGCGACGTTTAGGATGCTTGTGCGCTGGTGCAGGCGTTGGCTCTGGCAATGCACCACCAAATTCTTGTTTTGGCCAACACTGACGTCCAAATTTGCTATAATAACAATCTTCTTTTTTTGGATGGCAAATTCTAACCCCTTTTTGCATGAAGCAATGATGTGCATATTGATGTGCTGGATTTTTATGACGTCTATTTTCTTCTAATTGTTGTCTTTGTATATAGACACTATAAGGTATAGTTTGACCAGTTGTAGAATCATATATTGAAAGTACTTTTTGAATCTGTGGTCTAATATCTTGTTCCCATGCAAAGATAGGCAAAGAAATTGCTATAAACGTAAATATCATAATATATTTTTTCATACTCACCTCCACACAACATTTCTAATTTAACTATAACAAAAAATAATTAAGATTTCGTTAAAGTTAATAAAGTCCCTCACTATTAACTATTTAAATATACACAATGAAATGTTTTCTAAAGTTATAACAAATGTGTTATTAGTAATTTACTAGTAAAAAACAACTAAAAGGAGATCGTCATGAAATATTTTATTGCGACAACATTTATTTTTCTTTTAAATTATACTGCATTTGCTGTAACAACAGAAGAAATAGCGAATCATCAAAGAGCACTAGACGACATTAAGAAAAAAATGAGTAAAATACACAATGACATTATGGAAATATTATGGAACCGTGTAAACTCCACTCAACCCACCCCTCCTAAAGTCAAACAGAGTCTTAAGGACCTGGAGTCTCAGCAGGGTGAACTTCTAAAACTTTATCAACAAGAAAAAGACTGGAAATCGGAACATAAGCTAGACAACCCTAGGAATCCATAGAGCCAACACCATCAAAAATATCTATTTGATAAGGCGAGGGATGAGGCACACGACAAAATGATTAAAGATACTGTTCGAGGATTGTCGGGTATGTATTAAGCTATGCTACGTTCACATCGCTTAACAAGCACAGATATGCACCATAAAGCTCAAAGAAAGTTTTCTGGTGCATGTAACCAAATATCCGTGGTTCACGCAAAGCGCACTTAGGAAAATTGAAAACTCTAATACAATCCATCACCCTTCCAATCACGATTTTTTATTTTCTTAACCCCATTTTCAAGCGATCTTCCAATCACATAACCACCCACACCAAAGGTCAAAAGCTCAAAAAAAGCCTCAGGCAGAGGCAATATTATCTTTTGCGTTAAAAACATGTTCAAATAAGGAATGATGATATAAGCGTTTATAACAATTCCCATAATGGATAACATTAAAATCGGACGCCACGATTTTTGAAGCCAATTGTCGCTTTTAACTTCAGCCAACACAATTTTGCTGATTTCATTAAGTTCATGTAATTTATTTTCTTCAGCCAGCAGCTTCAATCTTCCTTTAATACTGCCCGCCTGGTCTTTGTTATCAACGACTTTTTCAACGATATCAAATACAAACCCTAATATTTTTTGGGGCAATGCCGTCTTAATTGTTTTGGCTAAAAACGGCAAAAATGGAAATCCCATTTAATTCTCCCTATAAAAGATGACTGGCTTAATAAGCAGATAATCTGACCTCCTATCTAAATGTAAAAAATTTTTATACACACCGATACTCCACCCTTTTGATTTTGCAAGATAAAACAAACGTTTTTTTTCAACAGGATTAGGTGTTGCAATATCAATGGCACAAGTACCATTTGCAGGTAAATCCAGATCATCGTAAATATGAAATGATCTTAAAGCGCCCCCTACTTTTTTATTATAATGCGTGCTTCTACAGCAGGATAAAACACGCATTGATTGAGCAAAAGCTTCACGTAATTCAATAAGATAATCGGCAAAACCACGCGCCAATCTTATGCCGCCCGATCCTTTGCATTTCAATTCTTGCGCAGAAAAAAGAATATCGCCTTTACTATTTCTAAGTGGTTCAAAATCAATCATGCGTGACCTTTCTCAGATTCAATATGTTTAACAACACGTTCAACCAGATTTTTAAGGTGATCAAAACGTTCATCCAACCTGTGAATCATGCTTGGCATAGATCTATTTTCTTTAATCCAATCTTCCAATGCATTAACGCGTGTCGATAAAGAAGACGCCCACCAAACGATTGTAAATGACTGAATTAACACAGTTAGTGCAATCGTTAACATGATGCCGTATTGATTTAAAAATTCATTTTTACGGCTTTGATGTGGATGTTGCGAAAAAACATTATTCATAAAATGTATATCTCCATTTTTAATTTATTGATCTTGATTTTCTTCAATGATTTCAGGTGGAAAAACCATTTTGGCTCTTTCTAAAGTTGCGCCGATACCTTCTAAACAGCTCTCATAAGCACTTATATGGTGTAAAACGGCCTTTATTTCTAAAAGATAATTGGCGCCCATATCAATGCTCACAATCATCAATTGATAAACACGTTCATGGTGCAAAATTTCTACTAAATCACCGGGTTCTAAAAAAATATAAGAAGGTGGTAATGAAAAGATACATTCAATCGCGTGCATCCATGACAATGCCAATGTTTTCTCGGCAATTTGCTGCGCTTTGGCATCCGTTAAAAGAAAAGGCAATGACAAATGATATGTTTTGTGGGCATCTTTGTGGCCGCCTTTATGAACCTCCTGGCATGAATTTTCATAAAAACGTTCATAAGATGCATAATGACAAATGACAAATTCAGGTAATTGATCAGCAGGTTGTTTTAGCAAAATCAGATCTTCATTGTTTGGACCATATGCATCAACTTCATGCGCCCCTAAGTCTTTAGGGTCAATTTTAATGATCTTTTGCTTATCCGGATGAAAAAAAGAAATTTTATGTGCTTGAGATCGTAGATTAAAAAAATACGCGGACATTAAGGGCTGTAAGGCATGATAAATTGATTGAGGCTCTGAAATAACATAACCAAGAACTTGTTCTTGATTTAGATCACAATCATGAAATGTATCATCAATGCCGCCGCGCCTTAAGACATCAGCAACGACCTCATTTAACCGACAAGATGATGAATCAAAACGATCCAATAATGTTTTGTGAAGCCCCTTCCCTTTAGACCACAAACAATTTAAATCTTCATCGAAGCTTAAACCAAATGCTTGTATATTAAGAGTTGAAAAAGGAATCTTTTTTTCAACTTTAAATGTAATAAGATCAATTAAAAATCCTGTTTTATCGTTGAAACTCCATATGAATCCATTTAGAATTGGATGATTTAAAAAAGAACTATGTGCATTGCCAATTGAATTTTTAAAACGAATTTTAGCTTCAATTTCAAATGTTTTTGGATTAAGCCTTAAGAGCCCTTCTGAAGAATTAATGATAAGTCGTTGTGTTTTATGATCATATGCAATATGAGTCGCATAACCATGATGCTTAATTTTAGTGCTCATTGCATCAAGTCCATATTGAAATTTGGTTAAATAAAAATTTTTTTGATCAAGTGGATCATGCGAAACAAGCCAAATATTACCGTCAGTATCTTTTGTAAAATTGCCAGGACGCTGATGAAGACCAGAATTCAGGCAACCAGGTACAAAATAATCATGACGCTCTAAACTTTTTTTATCATAAACGCGAATATTCCCTTTAAGAAAATCTGCAGTATAAAGATTATTTTTGTCAATAAAGCCGATTGATTCATCAGCAATGATACGTTCATTAAAATTATGCATTGTAATGCTTAAATCAAACGTATTAATACAAACAATAAAGCTAGACAATTGGTTTTGTACAAACGCATACAACATATTTGATGTTTGGTCTAAACACATTTGTCCAAATAAGGATGATGCAACTAAATCAGTACGTGGTAATTCATCCGTTAAATCTTTTGAACAAACAACATGTTCATTAAAACGATGAACTTTTTGAATCAGATTACCATCACGTAGATAAAGATAGGGACTCGTTTTTGAAATGCATATATTATCAAAATCTTCCGATATAAGATCTAACGTTTTCGTTTTTGTGATTTCTTGGGCTTTAGAGATAATTTCGACTTGAAAATGTGGTATTTTATTTTTGAAATCATGTAATGGAAAATTTTCCAACACAAGATAGGCAAGATTTTTAAAAGCTGGAACATTGTTAACGCCTTCTATTGATTGAATAAGGGGGTCAGGTATTTGATTTTCCGATCCGTCATAAAGACGGATAGGCGGAGGATAAAGTTTAATGGGCCCTGCATTATGGACACTTCGGTCATAAATCAACACATCATTCGCCCAGATCCGCAGCACACCTTCAATGGGACCTGCACAAAGTCCAAGTGCTAAATTTGTCGAATAGCTATACGATGTTTCGACAATTTTTGTGCCGTGATCGAGCCGTTTTTTTTCACTTATTGCTGATTCTTTAATACCGTTCGACCAAATGATGTTGCAGCCTATGATAGCTTGACCATAAACAATTGGAATTGATCTTCCATAGGTTGAGCTTTGGATTGATAAATCTTGTAATCTTTTCCCTTCAATGTGATGTGATTTGTTTTTATTAAATAATCTTGAAATTAAATGTCCACCAAGCCAGCCAACATTAGATCCAAGCCCTAAAGCTGAACCAAGTGCCGCACCAGCTGTGGCAAAAGTAAAACCTGCCATAGAAGATCTTTCTGTGATGATACGAGCTCGGAATTAGAATTGTTAAAATCAACAGGTTCGTCGTTGCGAGCGGCAAAGCCGCGTGGCAATCCAGTACTAAAGTCAACATTTATAGCTTTTGAAGGACTATTTTCTGGATTGCTTCTTCTCCCCATTTAAGTTGGGGATCATCGCAACGACGGAAACTTTAGGTTTCCTGAAGAATGAATTATTGAGTTCGCATTAATAATGAATAAGAAAAAGAATTATAAAGATGCTTACGGATGAAGCATCTTTATTTGACGGTATGTACTTCTTTGTACATGAGTATCGGAAGCACAGGCCTAACGACGAATTTGACCATAAGATGCGTGGTTAAGCATTTTCTTCTTTTGAATTTCCAAATAAACCATATATAAGCCACTACAGACAACAAGGCTGCACCCTATTAAAAGCGTATTAGAAGGAAGATCTCCAAAGATCAAATAGCCCAAAGCACCATACCAAATAATACCAACATAATTAAAAGGTGCTAAAAGGCCAGCTGGTGCCCATTTATAAGAATGCGTAAAAAATGTTTGTGCAAAATAAGCAATGACACCTAACATTAAAAAAAGTAATACATGTGAAAAACTAGGTGTTACCCAATTATATAACAACCAACCTCCTGAAATAAGTGCACAAATACAATTAAAATAAAGCACTGTTGTGATTGGGTTTTCAGTTTTACCCATATCGCGTAAGAAAATAGAAACCAGAGACGTTAAAATTGTACCTAGAAAACCATAAACCATCCCCATATTCAAATTATCAAGATCTGGGTTAAAAGCAAAAAATATACCTGAAAAACCAACAAGAATAGCTATTGCTTGTTTCATAGAAATGCGTTCGCCTAAAATTGGCCATGCAAACAGCGCAACGAAGAAAGGACTTGTATATTGAATTGTTGACGCATCTGCCAAAGGCAATTCCATATATGAAAGCGTTAACAATGTGAGCGCTGAAAATCCTATTAATGAACGTAAAAAATGTATCTTAGGACGATTTGTTTTAAAAATCTGTTTGTTTTTTTTCCAAGCAGCAGAGCCCAAAATAATAAAAATAGTAACAATTGAACGAAAGAAGATAAGTTCGTTTACCGGATAAACACCGTTAAAATACCGGGCGGCGGTCCCTAATAAAGCAAAACAGAGAACACAACCCGAATAAAGCAATATACCGTATAAAGGATTATCACTTGCAGTATCTATTTTTTTTAATCTCATTTTATATTCCCTATTTTTAAATATTTTGTGTAATTTTCTTAGGCTTGTTTTTTTCTTGGTATAATATGTACAAACCACTTCCAATGATAAGCGATCCACCTAAAACAATAGATGATGTAGGCACTTCACCACAGAAAAAATAACCCAAAACAGCTGCCCATAATAGCCCAAAATAACTATAAGGCGATAATATTACTGCCTGCGCATATCTATAACCAATACTATTGGATAATTCAGAAAAAAAAGTTATAACGCCCATTAATAAAAAAATTAAAATATGTTCCAAGCTCGGTGTCACCCAATTGGTTATTAACCATATGCCTGACAAAATCATACAAGCCAAACTATAAATAAAAACACTTGTATAAACATTATCTGTTTTTCCAATAGTCCGCATAAATATAGAGGTAAAACAACGCAAAAAAGCTGTTGCTAATCCAAAAATAAGTCCATATTGCAAACCATTTATTTCAGGATTAATTGTTGCCATAATCCCTATAAAACCTACAATAATGGCAATAATCTTTGCGAAAGTTATTTTTTCTCCCAACAAAGGCCAAGCAAAAAAAGCAATGAAAAATGGCGTTGTTTGAATAATGGTCGTTGCTTGCGCCATTGGTAAAGAAGTATAGCATTTAACCGAGCAAATAACAGCGATAAATCCTATAATAGACCTTACTAACAAAACCTTAGGACGTTTAGGCACAATTAAAGAAAAATCTTTTTTTATCCAAAAGAAACCAAGCATCATAAGCACTACAACAAGGCCTCTGAAAAACAAAATTTCATTTGCAGGATAAATATCGCCTATAAACCGTGTTAATGCGCCGATCATTGTCGAAAGAAAAATGCTAATAGAATAAAACAAAATACCTATGTAAGGACGATCGCCCTCAATGCCAACCCTTAAATTCATTTTTTAAACTCACAAACAATTAACTTGTAAAATATTAAGTCAATATACCTTACTTTTTATAAAAACGCAATAAAAATATAAAAATTGACTAGTAATTATTTGTTTTTAATTTTAAAAAATAAAAAAACGCCAATAGTTACCCATTGACGTTTCTAAATAACAAGCACACCTTAAACCATCCCAGAAATCCCTAAATTATGCGGAAAGTCAAGAGTCCCTCGAACCGGAACGGCGTGTACTTCTTTGTACACGAATACCGGAAGCACAGAACTGACGGCGAATTTATCCATATGGCATCATCCAAATCCTTAAATTATGCGGTAAATTCTAGAGTCCCTCGAACCGGAGCGGCGTGTACTTCTTTGTACATGAGTACCGGAAGCACAGAACTGACGGCGAATTTATCCATATGGCATCATCCAAATCCTTAAATTATGCGGTAAATTCTAGAGTCCCTCGAACCGGAACGGCGTGTACTTATTTGTACATGAGTACCGGAAGCACAGAACTGACGACGAATTTATCTATATGGCATCATCCAAATCCTTAATTATGCGGTAAAGTCTAGAAAGTTCGAGAACCGGAACGGAGTGTACCTCTTTGTACATGAGTACCGGAAGCGCAGAACTGACGACGAATTTACCCATAATTTATGGATTAATCGTGATATTTGTTATGACCTCTCCTAAATTGTTCTATATCATCATCATAGTAATCATCATTAAATTGATTGTTATCACTCTCATGTATTGCTTTGACAAGTTTTTTTAAACGTCTGTCTTCGATTTTGCCAGCACGTTTCGATCTACGAATGAATTCATCAAGCTCTGCAAAAGACCCTTGATTTTCTTCATTTGAAATATCCCTGCCTTTTCTCATTTTCTTCTCCCGTAGGCTGTTCCAGGAATGAATGGCTCGCCTCGAAAATTAATCACGTTATTAAATTTATCGCGACATATTTTCAGGCTTTTATTACATCCTGGTGTTAATTTGTATTTATCCGATATAACTATTTTGCCGGGAAGAGGTAAAAAAAAGGTTAATTCTTGCTCTTTTTTTAAATATTTTTTGATCGTAATTGTAAGCCCTTGAAAAGGGCCACTTATCCAAGTTAGATTTCCCCCGTCAAAATAGCCATCTTCTTCTGTTCTTGTATTGTCTTGTAGTATATATGTATGTGTTGATGGCTCATTTCGCAAGCCTGTGACACATCCAAAAACACTATAATCTTGAAGTTTTGAACCACATTGAAAATCACCCAAAGTTGCTCTGCAATAAGGTGTGTAGACAGAACCAATTGTTTGGTTTAGTAAACTAGACATTGATTTAAGTTCAATAAGAAAATGTTTCTCTAATAATTGAATTTTACCGAAATAACCTGATTGAAGAATAATTTTACCCTGTTCTAACTGCTTATAATTAATCGAAAAATACGTATAATAAGCATTATCAAAAGCACCAGATAATATATCTTCTTCCTTGATCAAATCACTTTCAATAAGATCAATTTCTAAATTGTCCCCCAACCCCAATTGACCTAATTGACTATGAATAGCACTCGCATTAAAACCGGGTTGCGCTTTATATAATACACCATCAATATAAAGATCTTCATCATGATCAGTGAGTCCCAAAATCTGATCATCTTTACGTTCAATTTTTAAACAATTGGTCAATGTTAAAACTTCAGATTTTAGATGCTTTTTTAGCTCTAATGATATGTTTTTCATAATAAAATTTCCACAAGAGGTATATCCGCGATCGAAGCAATATTGTAATTATCCAGACGCTGCGGTAAATAATCGCAATCAAAACGAACGGGCACATCAAAATCAAAACTGACCGTAATTATGCTGTCTTTAAGTGGCGCCTCTTTAAAAGTGATGATACCTTTTTCAGTTAAACGCCAATGATTCAACTGCAACACATTATTGACGTAAAGTTCAATTGAGCCTTTGATAGGACAAACAATATGACGATCATAAAAATATGTATTATTAATATGATAGCGTTTTATAAGTTGAAATTTCTTTGTCTTTCCATCACCATTCCCGATAAATCCTTGATTCACTTGATAATCTAATGGGTCTTGATAGCGAAAACCAAGCCCCCGTCCCATTGCAATCAGATGGAGCGCACGAATGTCTTCCAAATCTTTCTGATGTCGAATGCCAATCGCAATATTATAACGTGCTCGTGGACGGATACGTTTAATATTACGCTGTTCATGACCGGAAGTTGTTTCAATAATATCGGTTAAAAAAGCAGCGCCACCAACCGAACCATAACTAATTTCTTTTGGAAATTGATAATCAATAAAATTTTTCATGTGATTCAATCATATTGTTTTGATAAGGAATTTTGCATAGAGGCCAATATTTGACTTTGGCTACGTTTAAACGAATCAGCATTGGGCGTTTGCACTTGAATTGTTACATTAATGGGCGCTCTTTCAACCTTACCACTCTTAACAGAGGCATTATTCTGAATATGTCCTGCATGATCTGGTCTAAAAATCTCTGGCCCTCGTTCACCGACCAAATAAGGTTGCTTTGAATTCACTTTTCCGCCGCTTTGGCGACCGAAAATGCCGCCAAAAATACTATTTTTCAGCATAGAGGTTAATGGATTCAAAAAATCCTTATTTAAAATAGAGCGACTCATTTTTGTAGCTGTTTTATCACCCCAATATCCCAGTGGATTCGATAATTTTTGTTGCCGTTGCGCTAAAGGAAACAGACTTCTACTTAAATCGCTTTTAAGCGCCCCTGCACCTTGATCGAAAATTTTACTTCCAATACTTGGTTTAAAATTACGTTGAAAGCTAGCGCCTATTTTTTGGCTTTTTTTAAGCGTATAAGATTGTGTTTCAGCCAAAGATTTTTTCAATGGTTTTGTATCAGCATCGATTGAGATAAGCAATTGATCAAGTTTTGTCATTTTTATCCGGATATAATTGTTGCAAATGATTGAAATCGTCGCGGGTGAAAGAAGATGAAGGCATTTGTGTTTCTAAATACAATCGCAATTCAGGCAAATTCATAAGCCAAAATTGATCAGGTGTTAGATTTAATGTGTGAAAAGCAAATAGAAACAAATCCTCCCAAGGCAATGTATCTTTTGGCTCTATTTGCTTGGGAGGATCGACTTTTTTGTCCGGGTTGTTGCCCCGTCAAGCGTCAGCGATAATAAATCAATACAATGACTTGTATATGTTGAGAGTCCTGATCCAAGGATAAGATTCCCTAACGAGGCAATCGTATAGGCTTGTCGACCTTTCTCGCTCAAAGAAAACCAAAGTAAAGCAGTAATATCATGAATGCCGTAATTGCCTTCTGAAAAGTCTTTGGCAATTTTAAGAATGCCTTTATTGGTTTCTTGCTCAAGTTTTACAAGCTGATCAAAAGTGAGCTTTAAAATGTAACTTTGATCTTTTAATTTTACGGATATTTCACCACGATAAGAATTATGCGTCATTGTTTTTATTCCTTATTTATATTTTTACAAGTAACAAATCACTTTTTTACCAAAACGCTCCAAAAGAAGGATTTTTTTACCTCTACCCTTGTGGGAGAGGTCGCGACCAAAGGGAGCGGGTGAGGGGTATTTTACAATTTTGGAGAGATGAATATTTGTTTGGCAGTGCTTAGATTACGGTATGATGGTGTTGCTCTTTGTAAACGCTTTATACACCCCTCACCCGTCGCTACGCGCCGACCTCTCCCACAAGGGGAGAGGTGAAACCGAGTAGATGATCCTTATATACATGAGTGATGCGTGACGATGTATCCTTCCAATGTCTATCGACTATTTACCCAGCAAAATTAATTGGACCACTACTTTCAAGGGTAACTGCATAAGTTTCCTCACCGTTATGGTCTCCTGCCCGCTCATAATGCGTCACAAAAAAATGGGCTTCAAATTTTTCACCATTGGGGAAAAACAACGAATACAGTCCCAATTCACGATTAAACGCTTTATTTTTTAAAAATTGCTCACTCTCCGCATTTGTAAATAAACCAGAGGCTGCAATACTCATCGATTGTAACCCTGCCTTAGGGAGCAATGTACGTGCACCACCTGATTCTTTGTGCGTAATATCGACAAGTTCATTATTCAGCGACATTGTGGTGACCCGCATCCCACCTAATGTTTGTGGATTATCTTGAAGACCACCGCATTTAAGTAAAAAATCGAGACCTGAAAAAGCACTCATAGAAACTCCTTTTATGATTATTTTGGATGTAAAAAAAGCCTGACAAAGTCAGGCTCATGAACCCAGTTCTCCTGGACACGTTGAAGCAAATTTTTTAATTAATATACCGACACATTAATTGTCCTCTTTTTTTAAAAATACGAACAATTATTTTATCGTAAGTTCTTTGACGTCTTTGAATACATTTAAGAGTGATCGGACTGGGCGATTCATTTAAATTATATTCAAAATACTCATCATATATATTAAGTTCATGTGGTTTTTTATCAAAATAGATTAACGATAATTCATAATCATCTTTTTTGATCGATGATTTGATTTTTTTATGCTGTTCAGCAAATCTTGTTCTTTTATTTCTAATACTTGGTAAGTTTTTTAATGGGAACAACACATTATTAATATCCCCATTTTCAAAACGAGTAGAAAATAAAAAAATTGGCGCATAAACCTCATTCTCTCTAATTCCTTCATTCTGAATAAGAATTCTCTTCCTATCCGCATGTGATGTTAATGTAAAAAACGAACTTACAACCAATCCCCATACAATAAAACGCATCTAAATTCCTTTCGTTATCCTGGTTTTTGTGCAGCTAAAGCATGCAATCTAATAATGCCATGACAGGTCATTTGATCAAGTTCTACAAAACTTTGAACCAATTCAGGCATTAAATATATTAACAAATTTGCTTCAAGATAAAGTGGATTTAATTTTAATGCATCAATTATTTTTACAATAATATCTTTCATCTCCATACGGCTTTTATCCCGTGTAAAAATATGAATAATAAAAGAAATATCATGACCCAAACTCGTTTTACTATTCCATGCTTTAATCGTGTCTTGACCTAAAACAACATATGGAAAAATAGGATTAGGCGGGGTTACGTCATAAACGCGTTTATTAATTTTTTCTATTAAATCTTCATCATTTTGTAATCTTTCGACAATTACTTTTTGAAGTACCCATGATATGTGTGATGCCATTTGCATATACCCTTTCAAAATGATTCATAATGTTTTCCCTTAAAAGATCTAGATTAATATATTGATCTTTAGGCGTTTTATGATTTCCATAAACTTCCTCTAAATGTTCTCCAACAACCAAATTTTGTGTATTTTCATGTTCAATCATTTTGATATTTTGTGTTTCTGCAAAAAGTATTGATTCTTCTTTCGTTGCTTTTAAAAGCGTTTGGTCTATAAATTTTAATAATTTTGTAAAAATTGAATTATCTCCTTTGACAAGTTCCACTAACTATCCAGATTATGTGGCAAAGTCTAGAAAAGGCGAGAACCGAAGCGGAGTGTACTTAAGGTACATGAGCACCGGAAGCGCAGACTTGACGACGAATTTGTCCATAAGATGGGTAGTTACGCCCATTCCTCGATGCAATATAGTAGTAGAAACCTATCTTGTTCCTTTTCATTAATAATCGTTTGTATTTTAAACAAGCGTCCTTTATAGAAAAAACGCATATGTGGCTTCACACAAATTTCATATCTAATTTTTATTTTATGACTTACGTGTATTTGAGCACCCATTGCAACGATAAGTTCTTTGCTCCGGAGAGGCATAATATCAGCCATTATTTCTTTAATATTCTCAAAATTGTTTATATAACCACCACCATCAATGGGTGTAGATATTCCTTGCTGAAGAAGCATTTTGTGTTTTAAACTTCCAATCATAGGACTCTCTCTTTAAAAAAGTAATCACCACCCTCCTACGTCCCGCGGCTTGTCCGCGGGATCCAGAATGCAGAAGAGTAGTGATAATATTTATCGGGTCTTTTCCAAGGTTTTGTGGACCCCGCGGACGAGCCGCGGGGCGTAGCAGATGTTGGGGAGCTCTCTTTAAAAAAGGTTAATAAGAATGACGTTATTTTGGATATTATTTATCATTGGATTAATGTTTTTTTTATTACTTGATTTAGGTGTATTCCATAAAGAAAACAAAGCCGTTAGTCTTAAATCTGCATTTTATTGGACATTTTTTTGGTTTGTTGCAGCAACCTGTTTTGCCACCGGCATATATTTTTTTGTAAGTCCTCAAAAATGCCTTGAATTCGCAACTGGTTACTTACTTGAACAAAGCCTAAGTATCGATAATATTTTCGTATTTGTATTGCTTTTTAAACGTTTTCACATCCCTGCAAAATACCAATACCGTGTTCTTTATTGGGGTGTTTTTGGCGCTCTTATCATGCGCGCACTCATGATTCTTCTAGGGATCGAGCTTCTGAATCAATTTGCATGGATGATCTACGTCTTTGGTGCATTTTTGATTTATACAGGTATTAAAATGTTATTTGCCATGCCGAGCGAAGATGATATTGGCGAACATGCTGTTTTAAAATGGATGCGGAATCATTTTAATATCACCAAAGAATTGCATGAAGAAAAATTCTTTATGCGCATTGACAGCAAACTTTACCTGACGCCTCTCTTTATCGTGCTTCTACTCATTGAAATTACTGATTTAATTTTTGCTTTCGATTCCATCCCGGCGATTCTCGGCATTACCCGAGACCCCTTTATTGTGTATACATCAAACTGTTTCGCTATTTTAGGCTTAAGATCACTTTATTTCGTTTTAGCGAAGATGGTTGATCGCTTTAAATTGCTGCATTATGGTTTAGGGATTGTCTTAGCTTTTGTTGGCTGTAAAATGATCGCAAGTCATTTTTTCGATTTACCCATTTGGTTCACCTTAGGCTTTATTGTTGTCGTGTTGACAGCATCAGTTTTGTTGTCATTAATGACGACCAAACCTGTTAAGGATTAGATATAAAAATTAATTGATACTGGATTATGTTTTTTAAACCATATATTGTTTTTAAAAAATATACATAGCTATCAAGTGAGGTAAAAAATGAAAAAATTAGCCCTAATAACATTTATAATATTTAATATTTATACTTTTAAAACAAATGCTGTTATCGAATTCACTCAAGAACAAATTCAAAAAGAACAAGATCCATTTAAATGCCCATCTTTAATAGATCTTTTTGATAGATACCATAAAAAATCAATATCCAGTATTTTTAAAAAGCAAAACAAAGAGATTGCTCATAACGAAGATTTATCTCTTGAAGAAAAAATGGACGTTTTGAATGTTTTTTTTGCATCAGTAGAAATATCTGACGAAGACAAAGACTATCTTACAAAAGAAATGCTTGCTGGTGATTTTAGCCTATTAAAAAACCTTACCATATTAGATAATTTTGAAAGGAAAAAATCACAAATAGAATTTGAAGCAAATAAAGACTTCTTTTCGCAACCGTTACAATTACAAAGTAAGGAGGCCATTACATGTCAGCTCGTTGAAGCCGATATAAACGAAGAAGGAAGAGATTTTTATTATTACTATCGTCGTAACTACGTAATATTGCCTAATATTTTATATAAATACAGAACGAAAAAATCACTTTTAATAGGGGAATAGCTCCGAAAAACCAAGTGAACACGAGTTATTGTTGGATTTCATAAAATTCTGCGAAGAAAAATTGTCGTCATTAGGATTTCATGATATTCAAAACAAATGATTTTGGACGATAAAGAATTAACCACTCATCTTGATCGAGTCACCTGACGCGCAAACCTCGAGTGACTCGATCGAAGTTTTATTTGTTTTTCAATGGGTTAAAAGACTTTTTTGTGAAATATCAACAATCTCTAAATTTTACAAGCTATGCCTTTTATACATAAAAGGCTCAACCAAAGTCTTAATTGATTCAGGGATAATGGCCGCCTGGTCACCACGATGTTCATAAAAATGTGCTGCAAGCATTAAAATAGCATGTTTCAAAGGTTCTGGCACTGCACTTTCATCATCTCCATATCCCACAACAAAATTGATTTTAACTTTACCAAATAACGGATTTACGACTTTCAAAATGGGATTATCCTGGGCATTTTCAATCTGAATTTTTTGAAGATTCATCGAGACTTTATCGCCTTTTGAATTATACAAAAAAATAGTGTTGATTTTTTGAACAGGCGCTAAAGGCAAACGAATGGAATCCCCTGGATTATGTAATTCCAATGACCAACTTTGCGTAATGAGCACTCGATTACACATAAGCTCAATTTGCGCACGCGCCGTTTTTAGCAAATGCGTTAGATAAGGTTCTTCAGCCTCATCAACAACGCGTAAATGAGCTTTTAAAAACGCCAATGTCACGGGTTCATTAAGCGACAATGTTTTAATTCTTAAATTCATATTAATCCTTTGTAATTTAACATTAATAAAAATATATTCAACTATATCCAAATAAATGAATATTTTTTCAAGTCAGTGAAATTTACTTAGTTGAAAACTATCAACAAACACAACATTTCCAAGCTATATTCACTGTTATTCAAGATAAAGTAACTCTACTTATTTATTGTTTTTTCTATCTTAATCTGTTAAAAATACAAAAATCATAATTCATTTATTTCAAGGATACAGAATGAAAAAAACAATGTTAATCGCTTTTGCAATGTTCAATTTTTTTGATTTTCAAGCAAATGCAATGTTAATATTTGAACCAGGAGGTAAAATAAGGTTTAAGTTTACTCAAGAAGAGATTGACAAAAGGGAAAAATCACCAACTTACGTTTTTAGCAAACAAAACAAAAACATTATCAATAGTGAAAATTTATCACTTGAGGAAAAAATAGAAATTTTGAATAATTTTTTTGCATCAATAGAAATATCCGAAGAAGACAAAGACTATCTTACAAAAGAAATACTCGCTGGTGATTTTAGTTTTGGCAGCAATATTAAACTAATAAATTCTTTTTATCACGAAAAAGATAAAAAAGAATTTTTAGAAAATTATGATAATCTTGCACAACAATGTAGTGAAATGCTTTATGCATCAGCAGGAATATCAATAGAGGAAGAATGTAGGCGCCCATTTGATCGTCCCATTATGATGCAACCACGCCGCCCTGTTTGGCCAATACGTATCTCAACTGAAAATATTGGAGTAACCCCAGAAGATATACAGAATGCTATGAACATCAAACCTAAAGACAATAATATAGAATTAGAATTTCGATCAAAATTCTTAAAATTGGATCGTATTGATTTTGCTACTTCACCTGCTGATCCTATTATAAATAATGATGAATCAGAAGAAGTTAAACTTGAATATACTGATATGGTTAATAGAGATAAGTTATTTGAAGAAAAAATGAAAATTTTAAATGAATTTTTTTTATCAAAAGACTTATCAGAGGAAGACAAAAACTATCTTACAAAATTAATGCCTGATAGTTATTTTAATTTGAATAGTAATCTCAGAACAACAAATGATTTTGATATAAAAAAAAGATCTTCCTCCATTTTGAACAATTCATCGTTGAGTATACCCCCTTTTTATCAACTAGATATAGATTGAAGGTACATGAGCACCGATCGCTGCGTTCCAACAACGAATTTGTTCGCAATATAAATCCTGTCGAAATGCGCTAATGTGAGACAAGTAATAGAAGGTTCGGCACGGAAGAGCAGAGTGTATTCTTCGTACATGAGCATCTGAGTACCGAAACGACGCATCATCGTTCACTCCTTTTCAGAGTAAACTGTCCAGATTATGTGGCAAAGTTTATGGAAATGAGTTTTCCAGAAGCTTGACGATTAAGGTCCAGTGGACCTTAATGTCTTAGCTAAAGAAAATCTCATGAGAACCATAGCTGCATGTACTTAAAGTACATGAGCACCGGAATGCGCAGCCTTGACGACAAATTTGACCATAGGCTGGACAGTTTAAAGTTAAGCGGATGTTTGGATTAGTTTGATTGCTTTAAAATTCGTCACATCACCCCCTACCCGTTTTGTCGTATAAAACTTCACATAGGGTTTTGCTGTGAATGGATCACGCAAAATACGCACATTGAAGCGATCAACGATTGTATAAGCCTCTTTAAAATTTCCAAAGGCTATTGGCAATGCGTCATTTGCGATGTTAGGCATTGCATCACTCATATGAATGGGATGGCCCAATAATGTTGATGGCTCTCCTTGAATCATAGAGGGTTGCCATAAATAATGCCCTTCATTATCTTTCATTTTACGAATTCTTG
The DNA here is from genome assembly GCA_030680745.1 of Alphaproteobacteria bacterium. NCBI lineage: Bacteria > Pseudomonadati > Pseudomonadota > Alphaproteobacteria > Alphaproteobacteria bacterium. Next base: position 13,146 of record JAUXUR010000076.1, on the reverse strand, counting down.
CCAATGTCGAACGCGATAAAAGCCAGCTTGCACCTTGCAAATAGCCTGATTCTAAACCGTATAAGGCTTCATATAAAATATCAGCTGCATGATCATCATTAAATCCCCCATCGACACCTGTTTTAAAGCGTTTGATTTGACCCCAATCTGCACCATCCTCATAAGACAAAATCCCACGTGGGCAACCATTTCCGTCTCCGCGAATAAAGCTTTGCTCTTCAACTTTACCCATTTTTTCGACAATTTTTTGAATCAACCACTCTTCCACATTAATATTGGCATCATCGAGCAATTTTTGCGTTATACGTGGCTCTGCATATTGTTCATGAACGGGAATTCGAATTTTCGCGAGTTTCGCCGTATCGGTTTCATCACGTTGCGCTGTTTCGGCAACCCAACCTGCCCCAAATTCATCCTTGTCAGCGAGTAAATCCAAACTGTCTGTCGAAATCGTTACACAATTCGCTAATTTACGCATGGCGGATTGATGCGATAATGTTTTGATAATACGACCAAATGTTTCGCGTGGGACCAAATACCCACCATCGGGTTCAGACCCAACGGACAATGCTTTTGTTTCTAAACCTGCATCAATGCCTTTTTTAAGATAATTCATAAAAGCCGCTTCATGAGGCGTTTGATTTTTTGCATCAAATCCCATACGCATTGGCCGTTGCATCGCCGTTTTAATCTCTCCCATTTTACCTTCAAGGCTATCAATTGCATCATTAAGCTTATTGATTTTTTGCTCGGTTATTGGATCGGAGGCTGATTTTCGTTCAATTTGTTTCAAACGTTCATTATTGGCATCAAAATAGCGTTCAATAGTTGATTTATAATCGTTAAAAGAATGTTGTAACTCTGTATATGACATGGTAACTCCTAATTATTAGAAAAATTTGAAAAGTGAGTGTGTCGCATCCTGAATAGATGCATTAAGCTGCTGTATTTCATTGTTTTTAAGCGAGAGAATCTGCGCTTCTGGATTGGCTGCAAAAGTAACAAAAGACACTTCATGCAGATCAATTTTTGTTAAATGCCGACATTTTTTCTGTGTATCAAAATGGCTTTCTTGGACTGAATAGCCAATTGAAAGCCCATCAATGGCACCGTTTTTAAGCAGAGCATAAATCTCGGCCCCCCGCCTTACGTCTTTCAGCAATTTGCCTTCGACATAAAGCCCGTTTGGGTCTTCGACCATCTTCGTCCAAACACCAATGGGTTCGGACGCATTATGGTTCCAAAGCATTTTGGGCCATTTATTTTCCCTTTGCCATTTCAGCAAATTGTCTTTAAAGGCATTTTTTTGGACTTTATCTTTCTGATAATCGATCACCCCGAAGATACTTGCGTAGCCTGTGATAAGGCCCTCCTCAGAGATATTTTTTGTTTCAAATGGTAATGTTAGCTTCATTCTTCCTCCTTATAATTAGCAATTTTCTGCTGCACTTTCTCTTAAAACTGTTCAGATTATGTGGCAAAGTCTAGGCAGATCGAGAACCATAGCTGCATGTACTTTAAGGTACATGAGCACCGATCGCTGCGATCTAACGACGAATTTGACCATAGGTTGGACAGTTTATACGTTGTTTAGTGGAGGATATCCTAAAGCCTGACGCTTTTCATTGGTCGTCAGAAAATCAGCCTGTCGAATCTTATCCCATACCATTTGACGACGCGGCGCTAAAGCAGGCACTTGATCCAAATCATAGGTAAGCTCGATATCTTTTGAAAAACGCGGCACGAGCCAATTATTTAACGCATCATTCATATGATCCAACAATGGAATTATCGTTTGCTCCCATAAGGCGATACGCGCTTCAACCAAATTTGAATAGGTTGCATCACCTGGAATACCGATTAAAACCGGTGGCATGCCAAAAGCTTGGGCAATATCACGTGCTGCCGTATTTTTGGCCGCAATAAAATCCATGTCTCGTGGTCTAAGACCCATTTCGCGCCACTCAAAATCGCCTTCAAGCACCAGTACTTTGCCAGCATTTTTAGCACCCACATAATTGGACTCAACTTGATTTTTAAGACTTTCCCGTTGTCCTTCGGTCATTACTGAACCTGATTTTGGTCGATAGATAAGCGCACCCATAGGCCTTGCCCCATTTTGAAGCAATGCCTGATTATGCGCACCTGCCGCATTATGTTGATCGATCGAGAAAGCTGCTGCTTCAATCGGCGACATCCCATACCAATCATCTAAGGGATGATACAATTTCAGATGTAAAATAGTGGATTGACCACTGATAGGATCAGCCGCATATTTAATGACTTGATCTTCTATCGTATAAACATAACCTTGAGGCAGACTATGATTCCCTGGGATAACTTTCATTCGATCCGGTCGCAATACATATAGTTCTTTAGGTATACCTGCATCATCCGTAATGACTTCTAGATACGCATTGCCAGAGATCAACCAAGACGAAACAAGGCTTTCAATAAAAGCTGCACCGCCTTGCAACGGATTGGGTCGTTTTAAAAGACTCAACAATGGATGATCTAAAAAAGCTTCTTCCACTTTTTTTTGTATATTCTTTCGATGCAATCCTAAAGGGACCAAAGCAATCGAGCGTGCAATTTCATTCACGCAACGATGCACAATGACATTTTGACGAAACCCTTCATCAGCGAAAGCGGCATAATTACGTGGTGTCCAACGTGCCTCCCCCAAAGGTGAGAGCGCCACCAACGCGTCATTATAATAAGCTTTCGTATGGGTGTTTTGGGTATGGGTATTTTCATTAGGCATGAATAATCGATGCCAAAAGCTAGTAAACATATTTTTCATGATTTTTCTTTGATTATGGTTGGATTGTGTGTATAGTCAGCGAAATAAATTTTATATTCTTCGTCGATTATAAATATATTTTAGTTTAATTTTATAATAACTGTAAATATTTTTTATCCAAAAATAATTTAATATTTAATTAATTATTATTGAATAAAATAATAGTAGAAATATAAAAAATAGTGGAGATAATCATGAAAATCAGATATTCACTTTTTCTTTTAGCCGCTTTGATGGGCGCCTACCCTACTTCAGAAGCCACAGCTGCTATAGTTGATCCATCCATTGAGCTTACAATCGAACAAAAAACAATGATTGTTGAAAATGCAAGAGAAGAACTTTCTAAGTACAAAATATTTCTTAACAAAGATAGTATCAAAGAAATCCTAAAACATAACCAATTTCCTTTATATGAGGAACCTTATGACGGCTTTATACCATTGCACGAATGGGAGCAAATGCTATTTTCATATGCTCTAACTTTTACATGGATTCAAGAACTTGGCTTTGCCCCCGGACATCTAATATTTATACCTGATTCAATAGGAAACCTAACAAACTTAACACATTTAGGTCTCCCGAATAGTAATTTTACATCTTTACCTAATTCAATAGGAAATCTAACCAATCTAAGAACGCTCCTTCTCTTAAATAACAAGCTTATATCTTTGCCTGAAACAATCGGAAATTTAACTCAGTTAGTATACCTCAACCTCTCTGGAAACGAGCTTAAATCTTTACCTGAATCAATTGAAAATTTAACCAAATTAAGAACCCTAGACCTCGCCGGAAACAAACTTAAATCTTTACCTGAATCAATTGAAAATTTAATAGGATTAGGATTTCTAAACCTTACTGGAAACGATCTTAGAACTTTACCTGCTTCTATAAAAAATATTCCTAATTTAACAACATTATTACTTAGAGATAATCCGCATCTTCTTCAAAAAAGTGATAATCCTTTGGAGTTAGGCAAAGAAGAATTACGCGCACACTTCGGTTATAATGTGCAATTTAATGATTAACTTATCGTTTGATATTTGATAACATTCTGAGCCTTGGATTTCAATTCAAGGCTTTTATCTTTTATCGATTATAAATATATTTTATTATATATTTATAAAACTTGTAAACGTTTCTTATCCAAAAATATTTTAATTTTATTCTAAATCTATATCAAAACTGAATGTATTTGGAAAGTTTGTTCGACATACTTTATAATCCATCTCAATTTCTTCAATATTAATATTATCTCTAACATAAGTATAATGAAGTGCATATACATTAGGAGCAGTTACATTACTATAGACTTCAGTCACTTTTGTAAATGTATTATCAATAAAAACAACATGTTCTAACAATGGTTTTTGACTTTCTGCAAGAATACAATTAAGACTAGAAAACATCTTGTTTATTTCATAAATTTTTGATGTTTTTCGAGAGGATGTATGTCCTATATAGGCATGTCCTTTTTTTAATTTACTTTTAAAAAATGGCAATTTTATATAATTCAAATCCTTATCTATAAAATTATTAGAAAGATTTATACCGCTCGCTCGAAGCATCTTAACACGTTGATCTAATCTATCTTCTGGAAAAGTCGAATTGGTACAGGTCATTACATATGCACCTTGTTGTTGCAGATCTTGAATGACACCTGGCAAACAAGGTTCTATTAGATCATAAAAAATAATACCTTTTTTTCGATAAAAAGCATGCGCTTCTAAAAAATGTTCTTCATGAATACCAATTTGTGCTGCAATTTCTTCTACCTGGTCATGTTGCTCAGAACCTCTAGAAAAATCTTGATTCATAAATTCTGGAAATTCTCTAACTAATGTATTATCAATATCAAGAACAAAAAGTGTTTTTTGAAGATCTATATTGTTTTTCTGAATAAATCCTATCAATTGCTCATAAGAATTTAATTGTTCTATTGTTTTTACAGAAAAACTTTCTTTTGATATAAAAAACAACAAGATAAAAACAACAAATTTAATATATTTAAGCATAGCACACCTATTTATTAAAACAATAGATACACTCATATCACGTTTTTTTATTAATTTCTATTTTTTTTATAAATACCATAAAGATTGCAAATCACTTCTATTTACACCAGAATACCTATTTAAAATGTCAGCAACTTATAATAAATTTATTACTAATTTTTTATTTTTATTAATTTATATAAATATAATTACTTTAAATTTTATAATTTTTACAATAATATTTTTTAATAATACCAATTTTATTAAATATTTTCACTGTCATAATATTTGTATCTAAGATTACACAACATTTTATTCATCAATTTAGACAAAAAATTTTTTTTAATTTTTATTGCAAAAATACAAAATTTGAAGTATAAATTTAAATAGATTTAATTATTAAACAGAAAAAAGGAAATACAAATGAAAAAATTTACACTATCTTTACTTTTAGCTATTGGATTAGCGTCAACTTCAACTGCAGCGCCTGAAAGGCTCGCAATAAATGAAGCTGCTATTCAAAACCATGTTAATTTTCAAATTATGGACAATGAACTACGCATTCAAAATTACACTACACAAATTGACTTGTTAATGGAGACTTATAACCGACATCTTAAAAATTCACCTGTCGATTACGAAGGAATGGAACGACGTCGTTTAGCAGCATTTGATGAGTTGCGCCATCCTATTGATCACGGTGATGTTGATATGGATGATCTGCTAGATGAACCTGACCTTCACGGCCGTATGGAACCTGAACTCAGAATTCCTTCAGCGCGCTGCAATGAAATATTTGCAGAAATTAATGCTAGAAGACAAGATCTCGCAAACACAGTAAGAGCTCTTGAAGAAGCAAGAAATATCAGAAATCAGCTTTTTAATTACAATAATAGTTACATCGAACTTGTAAATGTTGCTCAAGATATTGAGGATCACCCTTTAGACAATCTCCACAATGCTGATGAAAGAGAATTGATTGTAGAATATTTAACCAGAAGGATTAACTATTTAAATGCGTACATACGTACACATAATTTATTTCAGATATAATTAAGATCTACTGAAAGGTTGATATTAATTATTTGATAAATAATGATGACAAACCCTTAAAATTTAGATTTTAGAATCTGAATCAAAAGGGTTTGCTACAATCCAACCAATTTACGCTACAAAAAACACTTAATTACAAGAGCAACGAGCAAAATGTATCCTTAATACATGAGCGAGGCGAGACGACGTATCAATCCAAGTCCATCGATTATAAAGACCAAATTTGAAAGTCTGCATTGATTTCATTTAAAAACAACTCACTCATCCCCCACACCAAAGCGTCCACCCGATCGGGCGAGCCAGATTTCTTTTCACCTGTGAAACGACACATTTGATCTTCCAATTTTGGAAAAGGCCCCACATGGAAAATTTTTTGGTCCACATAAAGACTTGCAATAGGTTCAGCGCGGGTCACTTTTCCACGCGTAGCCCGCACCATTTTCAATGGTAAATTCGGCGCATGAAGATGTAAAAGCGTTTTGATCAAATCGCCCCCCTGATTCACCTCCGCAATGATATGATCCGCCTCATAACGTTTATACGCTTTAATAATGATTTTAATCCATTGATCAGCAGGCATGCGGCCTGATAAATCTTCTAAAACATAAGCTTTACCCTCTTTTTTACCAATCACCACAATACCTGTTTCATCAGAATTTTCATGCGATGTGACCGCAGGATCAACAGCAATAATAATACGCTCCATATCCTTCGGTGTCGTTTGCATTTGAATAGAATCGATCAAACCACGCGACCATAAAGCGCCTGGCACTTCCTCTAAAATTTCAGCATAAATTTCCTGCGCGCCCAAAGACGTGCCATCATATTTTTTGATGATTTTCTCCATAAACGCTTTAGGTAAATTCGCCTTATTATCAAAAGTCGTACCTTTGGTTAAATAAGTTGTCGGATCATTCATTAAATTTTTAATAATCTTAAGCGGTTTTGGTGTTGTGGTTACCACAGCTCTTGGATTTTGACCCAAACGCAAGCCAAACAACGCCATATCCCATGTTTCAGGATAACGCCACGCAGCCAATTCATCAGCCCATAAGGCATCATGTTGCGGCCCCCTTAAACGATCGGGCTCATCAGCGCTATAAGCAAAAGCCTGCGCACCATTGGGCCAAACAAGCCTCCGTTTTGATGATTGCCATTCAGGACGCATCCAAGGGGGCGATAGTTTCAAAATACCAGACTCACCTTCAATCATCACGTCCCGTACATCAGAAGCTGTCGCACCAATCAATGCAATACGTTGAGCCATGCCTTTTTCTGCAAGCCCCCTCACCCATTCAGATCCAGTGCGTGTTTTACCAAATCCTCGGCCCGCCAAGATAAGCCAAGTGCGCCAATCTGTTGCAGGTGGCAATTGTTCAGGACGCGCCCAAAAAGACCAATCATAAAAAAGATGAGCAATATCCTTAGGACTCAAAGCATAAAAGATATCTTTGATCTTTTTAAGTGAGAATTTCTGTGTGGATTTAGCGCGAAAGTCGCTCCACCAAGAGGCGACGCAATGATTCTGGATCATAGTCATTCATTTGCTCATCGTTTGTTGTTGAGTTTACATTAAGAGACGACGCCGTAATACACACAAGCGCTAAAGAGGCCCGCAACCGTTGTTCGAGCGTTGGAAAGATAGTCATTTGTTCATCGCTACCTGCCTGAGGCGCTGAACATTGCGGCTTATCTTGCGCAACCTCCAACAACAAATTAATGGCACATTCTTTTGCTGCATGTAATAAATCTTCATGGTTAGTCCTATGTTTTAATTGCATATATTTACCTTTTTGTAGTTAATATTTGAAATTTGAGTAAATTCATGTATAATGGAACAAGGAGTGAATGACCTATTTAGGAGAAAGCGTGATTTACATATGGATCGCTTTAGGCAGCGCGCTCGGTGGCATGGCACGCTACTGGTGTTCAGAATTTGTAGCTGCAAATGTTGGCGAAACATTTCCATGGGGAACACTGATTGTTAATATTATAGGATCTTTTATAATAGGTCTTTTTGTTGCAATCACAGGACCAGATGGACGATTTATCATTAATCAAGAAATAAGATTATTTATAACAATCGGTGTTTGTGGTGGATTCACAACATTTTCATCCTTTAGTATACAAACACTTAATCTAGTTCTTGAAGGAGATTTTTTGCGAGCAGGCGCTAATATTATTTTATCAGTTTCATTATGCCTCATATTTGTGTGGTTAGGCTATATATTGGCCACAAGCATTAATCAATTAAACCCAATAAAACAGTAAATAATATTACAACATTTAAAACAATATATAAGATAAGGTAACATAATGGATATTAACAAAATTCCCGTGGGCAAAAACCCACCCTATGATTTCAATGTCATTATTGAAATTCCTCAAGGCGGCTACCCCGTCAAATATGAATTAGACAAAGAATCTGGCGCTTTATTCGTTGACCGTTTTTTACACACATCAATGGTTTATCCAAGCAATTATGGATTCATTCCACATACATTATCTTCCGATGGCGATCCTTGTGATGTTATGGTCATTGGGCAAACACCTGTTATTTCAGGCGCTATTATTCGCTCACGTCCGATTGGCGCTTTAATTATGGAAGATGAGTCTGGCATGGACGAAAAAATTCTTGCGGTACCTGTTGATGTCTTACATCCCTTTTATTCCAAAATACAATCTTACAAAGACCTTCCGGAAATTTTATGTGAACAAATTGCCCATTTTTTTCAACATTACAAAGATCTTGAAAAAGGTAAATGGGTCAAGATTATGAAATGGGTGGGCCCCGAAGAAGCTGCAGCACTTATAATTCAAGGCATGGAAGCTGCACGTAAGGGTTAAATAATCTGAATTCGATAATTAGCAAATTAGTTGAAAACACCCGTCACTGCGAGTTTCTAATCATCTATATAGGTTGATTTAAAAATAATAACCAAATTGCCAGCCACCATTGTTTCCCTGGACACGCTGAAGCGAAGCTTCATGCGGAGATCCAGGGTCCAGACCAAAATACATGCTCGAAAGAGCATGACTCTATTTTTTAAAAGCTGCATCATATCTAAATCATGACCCCTTTTTTATAAAACTTCTATAGATCTTATCCAACAAATTAATAAAAATATTTTTTATTGAATCATTACTTAAAACATGTTAAAAGCTTATCAATTAATTTAATTAAAAAAAACAGGATAATATTATGTTAAAGCTGAAAAACACGTTTGCATTTATTTTATTGCTTGGCATATCAAACAGCTTTCTATCCGCCAATATGCAAAGCCTAGAAGAATTGTCTTTTTCGCCTATAAAAAACAATATTATTGAAACAATAAAAGATGATTTCAATAACGCCTTTAATACGTTAGAACAGCTATCTTATAAACATCAATTATCCATCATTTTAGAATTACCCCAAGATGATCACCTTCGGCTTATGGAAGCTTGGAACCAGCAAAATCCGGATCGTTCCAATCCATACGAACAAGCCTTTCAACATAAAACATTTATCATAAAAGATGCATCAAAAATCAGTTTATTAAAAGAATACAAAATTCCTAACATAAAATATGACATTGATTATGACTCAAATGTCCTGAAACAACTTATTGATTATAGCGCATCCTTTTTAAAATCACTCGATCTCGAAGATATATCTGTCACGAATGACGATCTTTTCGAGATCTCAAAACTAACAAACCTTGATCATTTAAATCTATCTAATTCTAATCTCAATGAAGAAAATGTTGAAATCATATCAACACTCACAAATCTTAAATCATTAAATATCAGCGATAATAAACTTGGCGCAACTGGCGCAAAACACCTCTCAAAATTATCCAATCTTAAGATATTACATATTGCAGGTAATATGCTTGCTGACATTGGTGCTGAACATTTTTCTACATTAACCAAGCTCGTGGAATTAAACGTCAATAATAATAATATAGGCGCAATTGGTGCAGAGCATATTTCAAAATTAAGCACCCTTAAAACACTCAAAATTTCAGGTAATGTCCTTGGTGCAGAAGGTACAAATCATATCAAAAAATTACAAAACTTGACAAATTTAGACATATCACGCAACAGAATAGGCACATTAGGCGCTGAATATGTTTCTGCGTTAACCAAGCTTGAAGCACTAGACATTTCTCGCAACATGATTGGCACAGAAGGTGCTGCACATCTCAAAAAATTAACCGACCTTAGGTCATTAAATATTAGTCTTAATGATATAGACGATTTAGGCGTAGCTGCAATTGCAAACTTAAAAAACCTGCATACGTTAAACGTTTCTCACAATGAAATTGGCCCTGAAGATGCAGTATTTTTCAAAGAACTAATTAATCTTAAATCATTAAATATAGACAACACTAGGATTGGACTAAAGGGTGCAAAACATATCGGTGAAATGACTCAGCTTACAGATTTAAGTATCAACTTCATTCTTCCTTTAAATCAACAAAAAGATGGATTTTTATTGCCCATCTTTATCAATCAATTAACCAGTCTTAAGTCACTCAAAATAGCCGGCAATAATATTGGAAATAAGGGCGCAGCAATCATTACAGGTTGTTTCTCTTACGAAACCGAAACAAAAGAAATAAAAATAACAAACAAATTATCTAATCTTGAAACATTAGATATTAAAAGTAATAATATAAAAGAAAAAGGTGCAACATATATATCAACATTAAGAAAACTTAACACATTAAATATATGCAGCAATAAACTTGGCGCAATTGGAGCAGAACATATTTCATATTTGAACAATCTAAAGTTGTTAAATATTGGTTATAATAAAATTGAAAAAGAAGGCACAAAACATCTTCAAAAATTAACAAAACTCATAAATTTATACATAGGCGGTAATAATATTGAGTCAAAAGGTATGAAATATATCTCCACCCTAAATAAACTTATTATACTAAACATTGCATCAAATAACATTGATATAGAAGGTGCTAAACTCTTAAAAAAATTAACAAACTTAAAGAGTTTAAGTATTTCATACAATGCATTGTTAGGAAATAATGACATAGAATACATATCAACATTAACTAAACTTAAAGAATTAGAAATTTTTAATTGCAATATAAAAGAAGAAGGTGTCAATTACATTTCTACTATGTCTAACCTTAAAACTTTAGAAATCCATAGCAATAAAACAAGAAACATTATCATTGAAAATATCTTAAAATTACCTAAGCTTCGAAGTTTAGATGTTTTATATAAGAATGATATTGATCAAAATACGATTGCAGCTGCTAGACAACAATATCCTTTTATTAGAATACATTAAATATATACGTCACTAAAAATACGTTTAATTTATAAAACCCTTTCTAACTTAACACGCAGAAAGGGTTTTTCTTAACTTAGCTATACCCAAATGATTTGGAAATGCCGATTTTTGAGTCTGAAATTTGAGGTGATTTTTGATGCCAAAAATAACGACATGTAATTGTTTTACCTTAGGAATTTTGGTTCAAAAATCAGCCAAAGATCATCGACTAAAAACGGTAGTTTCAGATTATTTGGGTATATATACTAAAATTGGATCATATCTAAATAATGACTCAGTTTTTATAAAACTTCTATAGTTTTTATCCATACTATTTCTAAAAAAATACTTTTTTTAACCCAAACAAACTTTAATAAAAAGATCCCTCATTTTTTGTAAATTTAAAATGAGGGACTAATTGACTATAGGTATTAAAGACCAAAAGCACCCTTAACAGCGCCAACAGCGCCTGTAGCAAGAGGATGTTTCGATTCTTTCATACCTTCTATGCCACCCTTTGCAGCGCCAATAAAACTTATAAGAGAAACAACATCTTCATCTTTAGCATTTTTTCGCTTTTTGATCTCATCCATAATTGTTTTTATGTCACCTGCATTATTTATGTCATTGCTAAAATGAACTATAACTTTAGCAGCATCAACTGTTGTTGCTTCGCTTAGCTTACCATCTTTCCATTCATAAGTTTCCATTTTACCATCATGGTAAACTTGAACTTTTCCTGCGAAGGCTGCAGAGGTAGAAATAAGTAAAGACACAGTAATTGATACGAAATACTTCATTTGTTTGTTCCTCTCGGTTTTCTTATTTTATAGTTATTAATAATACCACTTACATATTCGCATAAAAGTTATAACACTGTAAATAGTTACCCAGATAACCAAAATTCTGAATAAACAAAATGTTAGTTATATCACATAGTGATAATTATTCAACAAGCAAACAAGATCTAACATTGTGGAAAAAATAATCCAACACGAATACCAAAACACCAAACAATTATGTGATTATTAAAGCTATAGTTGATAGACTTGTGAAGTAGGCAAGGAACAACGAGCGAAGTGTATCCCTATATACATGAGACGTTACGATGTATCTTTCAAATGTCTATAGACTATCAATCTACGGGACAATTTTTATTTTCATGCTTAAAACTTCCCCGCACACCATTGTTTTCCTGGACTCGTTGAAGCAAAGCTTCATACGTAAATCCAGGATCCAAATCAAAATGCATGCTCGAAGAGCATGGCAAAATTATTTAAATAACGTCATGATCTACGATCATGATTGTTAATTGGACCCTGAATCCGTGCTCGAAGCTTCGCTTCTCGCTTGTTCAGGGAAACGGCTGGATAGTTAGAAAATTTTAGCCAAAGTTATTTTTTGTCCCGTAGATTGATAGACTATACACTACAAAACAGGTGAAAAATAACGCCGTTCATCGGGTCTATATATTTTTTTACCAGATTTATCAATGCAAGAACGATCATTCATCAACGCATTTTCACATTTTGGCACTATTATCGAAGATTGATCTTTTAAAACAGATGGTTTTTTTTTATTTTGCACACAAGTCTTGTCTTTTAAAATAACATTTTCACATTTCGGTATATCTAAAGAAGGTAAATTCCGAAAATACGACACAGGCCTATCTGCAAAAAGATTAACAGACATCAAACTAAACAAAAATACAAACAATAGTTTTATCATTTTTTTCACCGATCAATATTCCTACACTTTAATTATAATCTATTTTTGTTTGCATATTAATTTTAAAATACAATTTTATCGCATTTTCAAACCTACCATGTTAAACAATCTGTAACTACCCACCCCCTCCTACTCCCCACGGCTTGACCCATAGGTATCTACACAAATAAGAGGAATTAATGTTTAATATGTGATCTTTAATTTCTTAGGTAATATAAATGGACTTAGAATCTCGACTTGTACGTCGTTATCATCAATTAGTGAAATCACACATGAGTATCAATAAC
>JAUXUR010000075.1 GCA_030680745.1 Alphaproteobacteria bacterium | reverse complement strand
GATATTATCGCCTGCTTGACCTTGATCAAGAAGCTTACGGAACATTTCAACGCCAGTGACGATTGTTTTTTGTGTTGGTTTAACGCCAACAATTTCCATTTCTTCGCCGACTTTAACAACGCCACGTTCTACACGACCTGTGATAACTGTTCCACGACCTGAAATCGAGAAAACGTCTTCAATAGGCATCAAGAAAGGTTTGTCAATGGCGCGTTGTGGTGTTGGGATATAGGAATCAACCGCTTCCATCAAATTTTTAACGGCGAGCTTGCCACTATCTTTGCCATCTAAAGCTTCCAGCGCTGATCCACGAATTATAGGAATATCATCGCCTGGGAAATCATATTTAGATAATAATTCACGAATTTCGAGCTCAACAAGATCAAGAAGTTCTGGATCATCAACCTGATCAACTTTATTCATGAACACAACGATCGCAGGCACACCAACTTGACGTGCAAGAAGAATATGTTCACGTGTTTGTGGCATAGGACCATCGGCTGCAGACACAACAAGAATGGCACCATCCATTTGGGCAGCGCCCGTGATCATGTTCTTAACATAATCGGCGTGTCCAGGACAATCAACGTGTGCATAGTGACGGTTTGCAGTTTCATATTCAACATGGGCTGTTGAAATAGTGATACCACGTGCACGTTCTTCAGGGGCTTTATCGATTTGATCATAAGCTGTGAAAACGGCACCACCTGTTTCAGCCAATACCTTCGTAATAGCTGCTGTCAATGATGTTTTACCATGATCAACGTGACCGATTGTACCAATGTTACAATGCGGTTTATTCCGTTCAAATTTTACTTTTGCCATTTTATAACTCCAATTACGTCAGTTTATTTTTTAGAAATTTCATCAGCCATATGCTGCGGCACAGGACTATAATGATCAAATTGCATTGTATATTGAGCACGACCCTGAGACATCGAACGAAGATTATTTACATAACCAAACATTGACGACAAAGGTACCATTGCATTCACAACACGTGCATTACCACGGGAATCCATGCCTGTTACTTGACCACGACGTGAATTCAAGTCACCAATAACATCACCCATATAATCTTCAGGCGTAATAACTTCTACATTCATGATTGGCTCTAAAAGACAAGGACCTGCCTTTGCCAAACCTTCACGATAAGCAGCTTTTGCAGCAATTTCGAAAGCAAGCGTACTTGAATCGACGTCGTGATACGCGCCGTCAATCAAGGTTGCTTTAAAGTCAATCATTGGATAACCAGCGACAACACCTGTATCTTTTGCAGCATCCAAACCTTTTTCAACGCCTGGAATGTATTCACGCGGTACAGAACCACCAACAATCGCTGATTTAAATTCGTAACCTTGACCAGCTTCAACCGGTTCAAAACGAATCTTAACGCGCGCAAATTGACCAGCACCACCTGATTGTTTTTTGTGTGTATAATCGTATTCGATTGTTTTAGTAATCGTTTCACGATAGGCAACTTGAGGTGCACCCACATTAGCTTCAACTTTAAATTCGCGACGCATACGATCAACGATAATCTCAAGATGAAGTTCGCCCATTCCTTTAATAATCGTTTGACCACTTTCATGATCAACGCTTACTCTAAAAGATGGATCTTCTTCTGCAAGACGCCCTAAAGCAACTGACATTTTTTCTTGGTCAGCCTTCGTTTTAGGCTCAACAGCAACTTCAATAACAGGTGCTGGGAATTCCATTTTTTCAAGAATGATTGACTTGGTCACATCACAAAGCGTATCACCTGTTGTTGTTCCCTTAAGACCAGGAATCGCAACGATGTCACCTGTAGACGCCCATTTAATATCTTCACGTTCATTCGCATGCATAAGCATCATACGCCCAATACGGATCTTTTCATCCTTAATCGAGTTAAGAATCTGTGCACCACTTTCAAGAACACCTGAATAAATACGCACAAAAGTCAACGAACCAACAAATGGATCGGTTGCGATTTTAAAAGCTAACCCCGAAAAAGGCTCAGTATCATCTGCTTTACGAATTTCAAGCGCTTCTGTTCTAGGGTTAATTCCTTCAACAGGCGGCACATCAAGCGGACAAGGAAGATAATCGATAACAGCATCAAGAAGTGGTTGAACACCCTTGTTTTTAAAGGCAGAACCGCAAACGATTGGCACAAAAACTGCACCCAATGTTCCTTTACGGATACATGCTTTTAAAGTTGCTTCGTCAGGTTCAACACCGTCTAAATACTTAGCAAGCGCTTCATCATCAAGCTCAACAGCCATCTCGACAAGGCGTGCACGATAATCAGCCGCTTTTTCTTTATATTCTTCAGGAATATCAAGATATTCAAATTTTGCACCAAGACTTTCATCTTTCCAGACGATTGCTTGCATTTTAATAAGATCTATAATACCCACGAAATTTTCTTCAGCACCATAAGGCAATTGAAGAATCATTGGCTTTGCGCCTAAACGATCAACAATCATATCGACAGTGCGATAGAAATTGGCGCCAGTTCTATCCATTTTATTAATGAAACAGATACGTGGCACTTTATAACGATCAGCTTGACGCCAAACAGTCTCAGTTTGAGGCTCAACACCTGCAACAGAGTCAAATACAGCAACAGAACCATCTAGAACGCGTAAGGAACGAAGAACCTCAATCGTAAAATCAATGTGACCTGGTGTATCAATAATATTAATACGGTGATCATCCCAGAAACAAGTTGTCGCAGCAGACGTAATCGTGATGCCACGTTCTTGTTCTTGGACCATCCAGTCCATTGTAGCGGCGCCTTCATGGACTTCGCCAATTTTATAAGAGCGACCTGTATAATACAGAATACGTTCTGTCGTAGTTGTTTTACCAGCGTCAATATGGGCCATAATCCCAATATTGCGATAACGTTCTAATGGTGTTGTGCGTGACATAGTTCCCTACCAACGATAATGCGAGAATGCTTTATTAGCTTCGGCCATTTTATGTGTATCTTCACGTTTTTTGACAGCCGCGCCACGATTATTCATAGCTTCTAAAAACTCTGCACTTAAGCGAGCTTCCATAGTTTTTTCAGAACGCTTACGCGCTGTAGAAATAAGCCAACGAATAGCCAATGCTTGTGAACGTTCTTGACGAACTTCCATAGGCACTTGGTATGTTGCACCACCAACGCGACGTGAACGAACCTCAACTGAAGGTTTAACGTTGTCTAACGCATCGTGGAACCCCTTTAAGGGATCTTGACCTGTTTTTTTCGCCAATACATCAAATGCATCATAAACGATTTTTTCAGCAATTGGTTTTTTGCCTTGAATCATGACACTATTAATAAATTTTGTGACGACTATATCTCTATATTTTGGATCGGGGAGAACTAATCTTTTCTCCGCTGCACGCCTACGTGACATCTCTACCTCAACTTAACTATTTAGGACGCTTCGCGCCATATTTTGAACGGGCTTGTTTACGATTTTTAACACCTTGGGTATCAAGCGCACCACGGATAATGTGATAGCGAACCCCAGGTAAATCTTTTACACGACCACCACGAATTAGGACAACGGAGTGTTCTTGCAAATTATGACCTTCACCGGGAATATAACCAGTGACCTCAAATCCATTTGTCAAACGAATACGTGCGACCTTACGAAGAGCCGAGTTTGGCTTTTTAGGCGTTCTTGTATAAACACGCGTACATACACCACGTTTCTGTGGACATGCCTCCAGATGGGGCACTTTGTTACGAGCATAAGGCGCTTTTCGTGATTGGCGCACAAGCTGGCAAATTGTTGGCATTCGATCCTCTTTAGTTACTTCCTAATTTATAGGACACTAATTTATGAATTAATCAGGTGCTGACACCTATGGTCAGACCTAAAAGTAGTACAATGTTAGGCGATTCTAGTGAATGATCACGCAAGAGTCAACAAAAACTATACCCCTTCCCTCAAGAAAAATCAAGTTGGCGATCTTAATGGTACCGGCATTGAGGATTAAAGACTTTTGATCATTAAAAATTTATTATCCTTAGCTTCAGAATATTTTCCAACCACATACTTTTTTAAAATGAAAGCAGCAAGACAAACCTCACTAAAAGTAATATAATACTTTACATATTGATACTAAAGTAGTAGTATATATTTATTTAAATTTAAACAACTTACAGAGGTAAAAATGATTAAAAGACTATTCTTTATGTTCATCTTAAACACATTCACTTTTAACGCAATACATGCAAATCAAAATGATATTAATGCAATTGTTTGTGCATCCGCACAAGATATAGTGGAATAACTTGAAAACACTACAAAGTTGCCAAAAAGCAATATATTCAAATTTACGGCAATATCTGCAGAAAGTTTTACAATTTAA
>JAUXUR010000074.1 GCA_030680745.1 Alphaproteobacteria bacterium | reverse complement strand
GCGTTTACAAAGTGCAGTACCATCATGCCATAATCTAAGCATTGCTAAACAAATACTCATCTCTTCAAAATTGTAAAATACCCCTCACCCGCTCCCTTTGGTCGCGACCTCTCCCACAAGGGGAGAGGTAAAAAAAACCTTCTTTTGGAGGGCTTTTGGTAAAAAATTGTTTTTACTTCTTAGAAATAAGTTGCGGGATGTGAGATTAGGACAGTCAAAAATGAGCCTAATGTTATTTTTTGTCCAGTAGATTGGTGACGTTTATATCGAGGCTGAAAAACCAAAACCTAAAAAGCATGGATATCTTCCCAAAAGCACTACTCATTATGGTCATGAATGTCTTATTGAAATTATCAGAAAAACTTTTTTTATCGCTACAGAAGTCTTTCACAAAATTTTTAATTCACTTGAAAAGTGCTTGTTTGCTAAGGTTTTTACATTCAATTTAAAAATTGTCCGGTAGATTGATTCTTATTGACTTTGTCTTAAAACAACACTCATTTTATTCAATATGCCATTCACGATTTTAGGCTCAGTTTCTTGATAAAATAAGTGCGTGATATCGAGATATTCGTTAATAATAACAGGCGATGGTACATCAGCATGGGCCATTAATTCGAAGATCCCAGCACGCATAATATTACGCATAATAGGTTCAAATCGCGAAGCACTTACATCACCTTCAATCGCCGCATCAATCATTTGATCAATTTCTTGGATGCGCGCAAAAACACCTTCAACAATCGCTTTAAATAATTTGGTTTCTTTAATTGCGATCATCTTTTCTTCTTCAAGACAAATACCGTCGCGCAAATACTGATTGATAACAATAATTGGACCAGTCTTCATGAATTCAATTTGATACAAAGCTTGAACGGAGGCAAGTCTCGCCAATGTTCTAAACCGTGATAGAATATCAACTTTTTTCTTTGGTTTTATTTCGTCGTTTTTACTGTGGGTCGCCATAATGTGTTTCCATTTTCCTTAAGAACTCACCAAAATCTTTGGCCTCCCTAAAATCTTTATAAACTGATGCAAAACGTACATAGGCAACTTGATCTAATTTGGCTAATACTTCCATCACCTTTTGACCTATTAAGGTTGTAGGTATTTCGTTTTCACCCAAATTTTCTAAATTCCGTACAATACTTGTTACAATTTCTTCTATTTGATCTTGTGTAAAAGGTCTTTTACGCATCGCTGTTAAAATCGAACGCGTTAATTTGTCACGATCAAAACTTGTTTTCGTCGCGTCGCGTTTGAGTACAACGAGCTCGCGCAATTGAGCACGTTCATATGTCGTAAAACGACCATTGCATTCAGGACAGATGCGACGACGTCTAATCGCCGCACCTTCCTCGCTAGGTCGAGAATCTTTTACCTGCGTATCCTCAAACGTACAAAAGGGGCAACGCATTTTTTAACCTCAATATCTATGATAGGTTTTTATAGATCGGAAAGCGATCACATAAGACAAGAACATTTTTCCGTATTTTTGATTCAATCTGTTGAAGCAATTCTGGATTCGATGCAGATTCTAATATCTCGGCAATATAATCCCCGATCATTAAAAATTCTGGCACGCCAAAACCACGTGTTGTACCTGAAGGCGTTCCAAGACGAATACCCGATGTTACAGTTGGTGGCTGAGGATCGAAAGGGACAGCATTTTTATTACATGTTAAACCAACACGTTCTAAAACTTGCTCAGCAACATTGCCTGTCAAATTTTTTGTACGTAAATCGACCAAAAGAAGATGCGAATCAGTACCACCCGACACAACACCAAAACCTTTATCACGCAATCTTTGCGCAAGCGCACGTGCATTTTCAATAACGGCTTTTGCATATTTTTTAAAATCTTCAGAAAGCGCTTCTTGCAACGCAACAGCTTTAGCAGCAATCACATGCATTAAAGGACCGCCTTGTAACCCTGGAAAAATTGCCGAATTTATTTTTTTACCAAGCTCTGGATCATTACTTAAAATCATTCCACCACGAGGACCACGAAGTGTTTTATGCGTCGTTGTCGTCACAATATGGGCATGCGGTAATGGAGATGGAAAAACACCACCCGCCACAAGACCCGCAAAATGTGCCATATCAACCATTAGATAAGCACCCACTTCATCAGCAATTTGCCTGAATCGTGCAAAATCAATAAGCCTTGGATACGCTGAACCACCTGCAATAATAAGTTTAGGCTTGTGTTCACGCGCTAAAGTTGCAACTTCATCATAATCGATTAAATCGTCAACTCGACTCACGCCGTAATAATGTGCATTAAACCACTTACCTGACAAATTAGGTTTTGCGCCATGTGTCAAATGACCACCTGCAGCAAGTGACATACCCAAAATTGAATCACCAGGTTCCAATAAAGCCAAAAAAACAGCTTGATTCGCTTGTGAACCTGAATGGGGTTGAACATTGGCAAAGGAACAGTCAAAAAGCTGCTTGGCACGATCAATGGCAAGCTGTTCTACACGATCAACATATTCGCAACCACCATAATAACGCTTTTGAGGATAACCTTCAGCATATTTGTTCGTAAGAACAGACCCTTGTGCTTGCAACACTGCAAGTGACACAATATTTTCTGATGCGATCAATTCGATTTGGTTTTGCTGTCTTTTAAGTTCTTCAGAAATAGCGATTGAAATTTCAGGATCGCTTTCCATCAAATGTGCTGAAAAAAACCTTAAAAACTGACGTGAGATTGGTTCTGGCATATTTAGCTAACACCTAAGTTTGTTTAAATAATTTTTGCACACGTCTTTCATGTCGCCTACCTTCAACAGTGGCACCCTCAAAAGCGGTTGTTAAAAACACGCGCAAACAAGATCTTGCAACTTCTTGCCCTATAAATTTTGCACCAAACACAATTACATTCGCATCATTATGAGCACGCGCATAATATGCCGAAACAGGTTCTGAACATAAAGCGGCACGAATATGATTATATCTATTCGCTGCAATAGAAATGCCAATACCACTACCACAAATCAAGACACCATATTCGACCTGCTTGTTTTGAAGTGCTATAGCAAGTTTTTCTGCAAAATCAGGGTAATCAACAGATTCTTCTGAATCAGTGCCTAAGTCAAGAGGTTTATGGCCCATGCTGACCAATTCTTGTTTGATTACTTCTTTAAAGCTATAACCTGCATGATCAGAGGCAATAGCGACACTAATGAGAGTCATGTTATGAGGACGTTGTTTTAACTTTCCTTACACTATATCAATCTCAGTCAAAAAGAAACCTAAAAATCAAATTCTTGAAAAGAAAGGATTCTGGGATATTTAACAAAACTACGCACTAATAGGTAATGATCATTTACCGGACATAAAAAATCCCCGCTTTTAACGCCACAGAATGCAGCAAGCGAGGATTTTTAAGAAACGAATAAAAAAGATTAGCGTTTCGAGAACTGATAGCTACGACGTGCGCCAGCTTTACCATATTTCTTACGTTCAACGATACGACTATCACGTGTCAAGAAGCCACCTGATTTAAGCTGTGGGCGTAAGCCTGGCTCAAAATGTGTCAATGCACGTGTTAAACCATGACGAACAGCACCTGCTTGACCAGAACAACCACCGCCAACAACAGTACACATAATGTCATATTGTCCGACGCGGCTTACAACTTCAATCGGCTGATTGATCATCATACGCAACACGGGGCGTGCGAAATAATCTGTGATATCGCGTCCATTGACAACGATTTTTCCAGATCCACGTTTTAACCAAACGCGTGCGATGGAATTTTTACGACGACCTGTTGCGTATGAGCGGCCTAAAGAATCAATCTTTGGCTCATATACTTTTTGAACAGATTCTGTTTCTTGTGATAGATTTTTGAGTGTATCAAAACCTTGCATAACGGATTTACCCTTTAGCTTCTTTTGGTGTTTTTAACATTTTGTGAAGCAATATCAATCGCTTCTGGCATTTGCGCTGTATGAGGATGTTCTAATCCTTTATAAACACGTAAATTACCAAGAACTTGTCGACCTAATGGTCCTTTAGGGAGCATACGTCTTACAGCATTTTGTATAAGGCGTTCTGGGAACTTACCTTCTAAAATCTGTCCTAACGTTCTATTTTTAATACCGCCTGCATAACCTGTATGCCAGTAAAAACGCTCATTTTCAAGCTTTTTACCAGTAACATGGATTTTTTCAGCATTGATAACAACAATGTTGTCACCACAATCCATATGAGGTGTATATGCAGCTTTGTGTTTACCACGAAGGCGTAAAGCTATCTGAGATGCAAGGCGCCCCAAAACAAGGCCATCTGCATCAATAATAAACCATTTTTTGTTTATTTCTTTGGGTGTTAGCGTATAGGTTTTCATCACTACCGTCTTTATCTATCAAAAACTATCATTCTAGAATGCTTACATTTCCCATGATCATCAAAAAAAGTCAAGAAAAAACGTATCATCTCACCAAAAATCTTTGGTTGTTTAGCGCCTACTATAACGTGTAATAAGCGATCAATTTTTCTATGAATTCTTCACATCGCGCTAATTGATCCAAAGCGATAAATTCATTCGGTTTATGGGCTTGTTCAATACTACCCGGTCCACAGATTATCGAATCTATACCATTTTCAGCAAAAAGTCCAGCCTCTGCTCCATAAGGAACCGCATTTAATTGATTAGCACCTGTTAATGATTTTGAAAACGCTATAAAAGGACTATCTTCCAATGCTTTAAATGCAGGGATGCTCATAACCTGCGTAAATTTTATATCAGCATGTTCGTAAACTTTCCTCATTTCAGGCACCAAAACATCACGCGCATAATGAATGATACGTTCAACTTGATCTAATCTTTCACGTCCCGGCAAAAAACGATAGTCGAAAAAAAAATCACAACGATTTGGAATAATGTTAAACGCTGTACCACCAGAAATAACACCTGTATTAAAAGTATTAAACCCAGGATTGAACGCCATATCATGATCAGATGCATTTTTAAGTTCTTCTGAAATCTGATGGATAAAGGCAATGATACGCGCTGCATATTCTATGGCGTTGACACCTTGTGTCGTCAAAGACGAATGCGCTTCAAAACCAATGACCTCGCATTCATAACCAACCTGCCCCTTATGGCCTACCACCAATTGCATCATACTCGGCTCACCAACGATACAAGCGCTCGGCTTAAAACCTGCTTGCATGAAATCTTTAATAAGATGCCTAACACCTATGCACCCAACTTCCTCATCATAAGAAAGCGCAAAATGGAATGGAACTTTTAATTTTGTACTGCTGATTCGATCTGCTAAACTCATAATAATAGCAATAAACCCCTTCATATCGGAAGTCCCACGCCCGTAAGCATTGCCATTTCCAATATGGAGTTCAAAAGGATCCGTTTTCCAATCTTGACCTTCTACAGGCACAACATCCGTATGACCTGAAAAAATAATGCCTCCCTCAAGTCCATTGCCATCATGCGCTTTAAAAGTTGCGAACAAATTCCCTTTATTACCTTCTAATGAAGTCGTTAATCTTGTTTCAGCACCAAATTGCTGCAAATAAAATTCTGCCCATCTTATAAGCTCCAAATTAGCATTATAACTAATTGTATTGAATGAAATAAGCTTCTTTAAAAGCTCTATAGATTTATGTTTCAACGTCATCAATAATGCCCCACTCAACAAACACATAAAATTAATGTGAAAATAGCACAAATCTTAACAAACGTAAGCCCAATAAGGTGCAAAATCATATTTTTTTTATTGATAATTTTTTAAATATTGTGTAAGCATAACGTACTCAATAATTTAAAATTACATTTAAGGAATCATATAAATGAAACTAAATATTAGTGCTATGCTGATGTTATTTATAGCAACGTCTTCATCTTTGTCCGCCTATGATTCAGATGATGAAGAAGAATCTATTATAATTTCAGAAAATGAAGATAATGAAGAACCCAAAAATAATAATGCTAAACGTCCTTATCATTCTGAAAATGAATCAACGAATAAAAAACAAAAAATAGATTCAATTACAAACATCGAAGAATTATTAGAATGTCTGCCCGCTGAAAATGAAACTACCTGGTCAATACTTTATTATTCTTTTATAAAAGATTGTATACGCATCCCAAAGGAAGAAATAGATAAAATATTTGAAGCCTCAAAAAAATTCATTACACAACATTCAGAAAAAAAATATGAAATTAAAAATGATTGGACTAAAGAA
The DNA here is from genome assembly GCA_030680745.1 of Alphaproteobacteria bacterium. Classification (NCBI taxonomy): domain Bacteria; kingdom Pseudomonadati; phylum Pseudomonadota; class Alphaproteobacteria; species Alphaproteobacteria bacterium. The sequence continues at coordinate 17,049 of JAUXUR010000074.1, read as the reverse complement.
AATTATATTTATCTTATATACGCACTCAAAAAACTTATTCAAACAAAAACGCATCCATTCGATACAATTATTGATATTACCCAGCAGCTTGCTCAAACAGATTGGGAACCAGCACATTATGAAAGCGTTATAACTTGTTTATCTATACTCCCTCAAAACAACCACAATACATTAATAAAATTTTTAAAAAATAATTTTAATATTAAATGTTCGCCTTCAGAAGGTTATGCAAATTTTTTAAAAAAAATTCAATGTATACACCCAAACAAAGTTAATGCATTAATAGAACTTATTACCTTTGTTGATGAAAAAGGACTTGATATTCTTCACGATGTATGGACAATAATTAACATAGTAGATCTACTTAACCCACAAAAATGCAACGACATCATCAATTCTATTATTTCCTTTTTCAAAGATACGCATCCAAAATTAGACATGCATCTTAACGATTTAAAGTGGTTGTTCCTTTTTATGGATCCGCACACATATAAAATAAATATCAATAATGTAAAAGAACTTCCCCTTATCACAGAACATACTGCTAAAGCTCTTTTCCTTGCCTTGCCATACCTACCTGAAAGCCATCGCACCGCCTTTCTTAATCATTTCATACAAAATATACCAAATCCATCCTATCCAACAGGCACCTTATTTGATTCAAAAGGATATGATATACAAGACGACAAAGTAAATGACGACACATATGCCTTACAATTACATCCTGTTTTAGCTAGACGATTCATCAATTATTTTAAATCCCTTGACGATAAAAACAAACTCTCTTTGATAATATATTGGAAAGAGGTTATAGAAAATCATAAAGAAACATCTATTCATATAATACAACGATTTTTTGATACCCAATTTAATGATGAAGAAAGAAACATCATTGAATTCATTTTTTGGATTATCATTAAAACTACAAAATCAGAAAATATTAAACTAAAAATATTCAATATCTTATTAGAAAATACTAAAAGCAAAGAAAAAAATTATAAAAATATCAAAGAAAATTTATTAAATCTTTCAAAAAAAGAATTAACTAAACAGCAGATTAATGAAATATTAGATTTATTACTGTTAGGTTATCATACAGATGTAGATTGTCAATCAACATTAGAAAACCTATTTAAAAAAAGATTTCTTGAAGAACAATCCACAAATGAAGAAGAATCTGAAAAATTACTATGTTTTAAATTAAATGCTTATATTTTATTTGGTGACACTTTTCGTGAAGCATACAATCAACTCATCTCATCAGATGAATTCGTCGATATACTTTATTATCATATTGATGAAATTGTTGAAAAATACAGCGAACATAATTCCCATGTACAAGAATTATTATCATTATACAACAAAATCAATAATACTGAATCAGATGAAAGACTAGATTCTATAAGCGATTATCTCAATTTATTATCAAAACTGAAAGAAAATTATAAACATAACCCAATTGGAATTTCCTTAAAACTAAATCAAGATCAAGAAAGACTATTAGATTTCACAATCAACGAAAAAGCGCTTTCTTATTTACCACTCAATGAACAAGCACTAGCAACTCTTGAAGATGTTGATGCAACCTTAGGAAAGAATCCTACCGAAGATTTAAAAGACATACGCAATAGTGACGACTTTAAAAAATATTTCAAAGCACCCTTTTCGGAAGAATCAATGATGATTCAAGCTATGGTTAAAAAATTTAAAACGATGGAAAAAGAAGATGGTTTAAAAAAACTTGCCTATCTAATGCATGATATGGATCAATGTGTTAAAGGTAAAAATCAAGCTATCTGGGATCATTATTTAATCGAATCAAAGCCGTTATTCATGTCAGACCTTAAAACCATCACGACATGGTTAATACGACTTCAAGAAACCAAAAATCCATATATAAATGATCATGACGTGCAATCTTCATATCAACAATCCAGAAAACAACTTTCCACACTCATTTCAAACATGTTAACACAAGAACATATATTTCGAAGACATTTCACAGATATTAAAACAGATAATGCGCAACGCCTAAAAGCATTACTAGGATCCATTGCTAATCTTGAACAACATTATAATCCTAATAATCCTGATGATCGCATTATCTTAGGCAATACTTTAAAAAAAGCATTGCATATCTTAATAACATTATCAAAACCACAAGAATTTTATCAAAATCTTGATCATTTATGTAAAGCGCACAAGATTTATTTACCTGCTAATAAGTTTGGTGATCAATTATCTGCTGATATGATTGAAGCACTCATTCAAAAACTAACTAAAAAAGATGTTGAAGGACGTGATGATCTTTTAAAACTTCAAGATAAAATACATCAATTTTTTAATAACAATAATTTTATTAATCTGCTGAATAATTTTAACAATGAAAATGGTCAAAAATTACGCGCATTATTAAATGGATATATTGAAAATGGGTGGGTTATAGGTCTTTTGAATTTAATTGAACTTGCAGAAACAAGTACGCTTGATAATGCAATTCATGAAACATTTAAACATACCAGGATTGATAAAGATGTAGATCTTACTTGGTTAAATCTTAAACAAATTCTTATGAAAGAATTAATTACAATTAAACGTCAATGTATCAATGCCATTGCTGAAAATTTAAGTGGCAAAAGTTATGCGGAATGTCCTCATGATATTGCCTATATTGAAGGACTTATAGGTGGTATTATTGGATTACATGATACTACAAAATCACCTGATTTTGATTTAAACAGCAGTGAAATAAATTCAAATGTTACCTCACAATCATTACAAAAAATATTAGATCTTTTTTATGAGCAATTTACACCTGATACAATTATTGATCACTTAGAATCAATAATTAAAGAAAATAAATTAAGCATCATTCATCCTGAAACAGGCATCAATATTATTTGGACCATAATAAACAATGCCGTAAAAGAACAATTACATTTAAAAAATATTAATCAAAATAATTTTGATTTAGAAATGCTTTTATTAGATGATCAACAAAAGAAAAATGCTATAAAACTTTCACTAGCACTTCTTTTGGAACAACTTGATATTTTTAAAGAAACTAATAAAGAAAATAACATCATCATCAATAATAATATGATCACCGATTAAAAACCCATATGACACCTATCGGGCCATTTATATTTCACTAAGTGGCCCTCAATTATTAATTTTTTACGAACATCCGCAGCATAAATTACGATCCCCATAATCATGATTCACACGACCCACAGGCGACCAATATTTACGCTCTTTAACAGAAGCACTTGGGAAAAATGCTTTTTCTTTACTATAGGGTCTATCCCAATCACTCATTAAATCTTGAATGATATGTGGTGCCCTTTTAAGAGGATTATTTTCAGGATCTGATTTTCCATCCAATACATCTTGAATTTCTGCATGAATTAAAATCATTGCTTCTATAAAACGATCAATTTCAACTTTGCTTTCACTTTCAGTCGGCTCTATCATCAAGGTGCCTGCGACAGGAAATGACACCGTTGGGGCATGGAACCCATAATCAACCAATCTTTTGGCAATATCGTCTACGCTAATACCCGTTTTATCACGCAAGGGCCTTAAATCAAGGATACATTCATGTGCAACGCGATTATTAAGGCCCGTATACAAAATGGGGTAATAAGGACTCAACTTTTGCGCAATATAATTTGCATTTAAAAGCGCCACTTGTGTCGCAAATTTTAAACCTTTAGATCCCATTAATCGAATATAGGCCCAGGAAATAGGTAATATAAGCGCACTGCCATAAAAGGCTGACGACACCATATGCGCATTTTCGCTTAAATCCATTTGAGGCAAAAAAGGTTTCAGATGTGTTTTAACGGCTATAGGCCCCATACCGGGTCCACCGCCCCCATGTGGAATACAAAAAGTTTTATGCAAATTAATATGACAAACGTCGCCCCCTAATTCACCAAATTTTGCAATACCCACAAGTGCATTTAAATTCGCGCCATCAATATAGACTTGGCCACCATTTTCATGAATGATATCAATCATTTTACGAATTTGACCTTCAAAAACACCATGAGTTGAAGGATAGGTAATCATAAAAGCAGCAAGATCTTTTGCATATTGGTGCGCTAAATTTTTAAGGCTTAATATATCCACATTACCATTTGAATCACAGGGCACTTGTATAATATCATAGCCCACCATTTTGGCACTCGCTGGATTCGTTCCATGCGCTGATGCTGGAATAAGACAAATATGACGATGCCCTTCATGACGTGATTGATGGTAATGCTGAATGGCAAGCAACCCTGCGAACTCACCTTGAGACCCCGCATTAGGCTGAAGTGACACAGCATCAAAACCAGTTATTTTAGCCAAATATGATTCAAGATCTCGGCATAACGCTTGATACCCTTTGGTTTGATCTAACGGTGCAAAAGGATGAATATGCGCAAAGCCTTTGAAGGTGATTGGCGTCAACTCAGTTGCAGAATTAAGTTTCATTGTACATGACCCCAAAGGGATCATCGCACGATTAAGCGCAAGGTCTTTGTCTTCCAAGTACTTGATATAGCGCATAAATTCTGTTTCAGAATGATATAACTGAAAAACAGAATGTGTTAAATACGTAGTTTTACGTCTCAACGCCTCATCAAAAATAGAAGGAAGCGCAAAATCAATCTGATCTAAATCAGCTTTAATACCAAAAACGGATAGAATATCAACTAAATCTTGTGCATTTGTTGTTTCATTCAAGGCGATCACAATACGCCTGTGATCATAATATCTAAAATTAATGTGTTTCTTGTGAGCCTCAAGCTTAATATCATTAATTTTGCCGCCCGCATTTACCAAAATCGTATCAAAAAAATGTTCTTTTTGAACATGATATCCATTTTCAGTTAATGTCGTCGCCAAAAATTGTGCATAAGCATGAAGTTGTAAAGCAAGATTTTTAAGACCCTGAGGGCCCATATAGATCGCATAAGCACTCGCCATAATGGCTGGTAATGCTTGCGCTGTGCACACGTTACTTGTCGCTTTTTCGCGTCTAATATGTTGCTCTCGTGTTTGAAGTGCCATACGCAAGGCTTTATTGCCATGGGTATCAACAGAAACGCCAATAAGCCTTCCGGGTATATTGCGTTTATAAGCATCTTTCGTCGCAAAATAAGCAGCATGCGGACCACCAAAACCAAGCGGCATCCCGAAACGTTGCGTTGTCCCAATAGCAACATCAGCGCCCAATTCGGCAGGTGGCGTTAAAATAGTCAGTGCCAACAAATCACACGACATAGCGACCAGCGTATTTCTTTCATGTGCCTTAGAAATAAACGCACGATAATCGATAATTTCACCTAATGTTGTTGGATATTGCAACAACACACCAAAAAAATCTTTTTTCTCAATTTCATAAGACGCTTTTCCAATGGTAATATTAATGCCTAATGGTTTCGCGCGTGTTTGAAGAACAGCAATATTTTGGGGATGAACATGTTCGTCTATCAAAAAATCCAACGAATCGTTTGTACTAATACGCTTTAAAAAAGTCATTGATTCAGCACATGCTGACGCTTCATCAAGCAAAGACGCATTGGCGATTTCGAATCCTGTTAGATCCATAATCATTTGCTGAAAATTAAGCAACATTTCAAGACGCCCTTGAGAAATCTCCGCTTGATAAGGCGTATAAGCAGTATACCAAGATGGATTTTCAAGAATCAAACGACGTGTTACAGGCGGGATCAAACAATCATGAAAACCCATCCCAATATAGGATTTAAATATATCATTCTGACGTGCTTTTTTATCCAAAGCCTCAAGAACTTCATATTCATTTAAAGTCGGCGGTAAAAGTAAATCTTGATCATCAACAATAGAATTAGGTACCGTGTCGCGCATAAAATCGTCGAGACTATTAACCCCAAATTCCTTCAGCATTAACTGAATATCATCTGGTCTTGGACCAATATGGCGATATAAAAACTCATGAGGATCAGAAATAGCCTGTGATGCTGTTTCTACAGCATGATGATTAAGTGCTTCTTTTAAACTAGGCATGTGCCCCCCACTTGTTTCTTATTAACGCTACCCGCCTTATGGGCAAATTCGTCGTCAGGTCTGCGCTTCCGGTACTCATGTACAAAGGGGTACACTCCGTTCCAGTTCTCGCCCTTTCTAGACTTTGCCTCATAATCTGAGCAGCTAATCCATAAGAACCTAACGTATTATCTTTAGTCGTTGATGTAAGACTTATAGCTTTCTTCACTCATCAATTGCGTTAATTCATCTAAATTTTGAATACGCAATTTAAAAAACCACCCTTGATCTTGAGGCGATTCATCAATTAATGATGGATTATCAACAATCTTCAAATTCGTTTCAATAATTTCGCCACTTAAAGGCGCATAAATTTCACTCGCTGCTTTTACAGATTCAACGACCGCTATTTCCTTACCTTTTTTAACTTCAGTCCCAATTTTAGGTAATTCGATATAAACAAGATTCCCCAATTGGGTTTTCGCATGTGCTGTAATACCTACGATACCAATATTACCCTCAATCTTGATCCATTCATGTTCTTTTGTAAATTTAATCATGACGCTTTCCTTTTATAATTAGGTGTTAAAAATGGTATTGAAGTAAGAGTACAAGCCCTAGGAACATCTCTTACAAGGGCAAATATTTCACGATTCGGTGTCACATCATCGTCTTGAATATAACCCATTGAAATAGGACGATCAGAAATCGGACTAAAAGATCCGCTGGTGACTATTCCAATTTCGTTATGATCTTTATCAAGTAATTTAGTCCCTTCACGTACCATCAATTTTCCTTCAGGCAACAACCCTATTCGTTTAGATTTTTGACCCATGCTAAGCTGATTCAAAATAATGGGCGCGCCTAAAAACTTTGGATTCAATCTTTGTTCTTTCGAAATCACGAAGGAAAGCCCTGCATCAATAGGACTCGTACTTTCATCAAGATCATGTCCATAAAGCGGTAACCCTGCTTCCAATCTTAACGAGTCACGCGCCCCTAACCCTGCAAGCTTTACGCTGTCATTTTGTAATAAAGCGTTGGCAAGTTTAATCGCATCTTTTTTATGAACTGAAATTTCAAACCCATCTTCTCCTGTATAGCCAGATCTACTGATCCAACATTTAAAATCTAAAATACTCGCTTCTTTCGCTTCCAAAAAATGCAAATTTTTAAGACTTGGGTCTAATGCACATAAAACAGATTCAGAAGCGGGACCTTGTAAAGCAATCAATGCATATTCTTGTAATGGAATAAGAATAATGTCTTTATTAATATATGGCTTAAAATGATTTAAATCAGCTTCAAACCGTGCACCATTGACAACCAAATAATAAAAATCATCATCAACTTTAGTGATCATTAAATCATCAATAATACCGCCTTGCGCGTTTGTAAGCACAGAGTATTTCATCTGTCCTTTTAACAAAGAACCATAAGAAGATGGTGTTAATTTTTCTAAAAAATCTGTAGCCCCTGGTCCTTTTAAAAAAATTTGCCCCATGTGAGATACATCAAAAATCGAGGCCTTTGTTCGCGTATGCTTATGCTCTTCAATAATGCCCGCAGGATATTGAATAGGCAATTCATACCCAGCAAAATCAACCATTTTACCCTGATATTCTTCGTGTAATTTAAACAAAGGCGTTTGACGTGGCATAGTGAAATCCCAAAATTTTTTGATATACCATAAGAGCAAATCTAGAAAAAAATATCTAGGGGGAATTTAACTGATATTACCTACAATTTGAAAGTAATGGCATAAATATGATTTGCAATTCTGTTCCTCATCATATATTTATATATGTAAGATATGCAGACTAAACGTTGAAAGGATTATTATCATGAATAAACTAAAATTTTTTACATTGACGTTATTAAGCTTTGCAAGCATGAGCTCGTTCTGTGAAGCCATTAAAATTAATTTTTCACAACCAGACCCTTCTGAATCTAAAGATGGCTCAATTTTGAAAGATAAAGTAACCCAAGTAAATCTACATTTCACGACTCAATTTGGAAAACAAACAGTTGAAATAGACGTAAATCAATATGCACAACAAGAAGTGTCATTAGATTCAATTCTTAATGGGAATCCTAATGAACTTGTAAAAATTACTACTGACGTTTATGGTGACTTTAATGATGATCATCTAAATTTAAATGTATGGCCCCTTGATATTAATGGTATAGATACATCAGAAATTGATACAATCAGCTTACAAACATATTACGCACGTGATCCAAGTTGGGATTATATGAGAAACTATGCAACAACTTCTGCAGTCATTGCACATAAACATTCTGGGGCAGGTTGCTAATTAATTATTAAATACGGATGAACTTTGTAACTGTTTGCAACTATTTTTTCATTTTTCAATAGCAGACAGTTACAAACCTTAATTTTTTAAAAACTAATTTTTGTCAAAAATTTTGCCTAATACACTAAAAATGTTAAAAACTTTTCCATTTTAAATTTTAAATCCATTAACTAAATTTTAATATTTTTCATAATACAATTAATCAATATCAAAAATCATTGGTGGGTTAACATGCTTAATATCAAAAAAATTCTATTTTCCTTTATCTTTATATTTTCTACATATCAAGTCTTTTCAATAGATGAAGAAGATATACAAATCGTTAATGGTCTTAAGGGACTAGGTCTTCTTAATAATGAGACTCAAATCACCAGCAGCAAAGTAATAAGACGCTCGCTAAATGTTAAAAAAATTATATTTGTAGAAGATACAATCTCGTCAAAAATTATCAAAATTGAAAAAAAAATTAATAATTTCAATGGAGATAAAGAAAAATTAGAAGAAGATCTGAATTTAATAAATAAAATCAACAAAATGGCAATGGATCATAACATAGAAATACCAAAAATAATTGCAAATCAAACTTCTTTTAATTTAGGTGATTTTTTTGGCTTTATTCAAAACGCAGCAAAAGGAAAAGCATTAGGAGAATATGATATAGCCAATATGGAAGATGCTGATATTAAAACTATGTTTAGCTCTATCGGCACACAATTTGGCAATCTTGATCATTTGATGTACCAAAATAACGACATATTAATTCATCCTGATTCACACCCTTATAATTTTATGTATGACGATAGCGAAAATCATTTATATTGGATAGACACTGTAGGTATAAAAAACGAAACAGATGAACTTAAAAATTATTTAGCCTCTTCAGGAACAATAGGAAGCTCACTATTAGAAACAATATACTTTGGCGCATTTCTTATGTTAGGCGTAGATGCAAGCAACAGGGTAACGAATTATCCTTATTCATTTACGCATCATAAATCTACATTTGATATTTCTGAAGCAGAACAAATTGAAAAATTAAAAGAAAGAGTATTACAAAATGATAATGACTTCACATCAGGATCAAGAGCTTTAAAAGATACGCTCCGCGAAACAATTCGCATACGACTTTTGGTTAATAAAAAGTTTGCGCTGGCCGTTCAAAGCCTTGGACAAGCATATGTAGATACTTATCCAGAAATAAAATCCCTATATAACAAAAAAATTGCAGAATCCTCTTTATATCGTCAAACAAAAAATGCAAATTTATTAAGAGAAACCACAGGGGAATCACCTGAACCAATCATTGATTTACTTATACCTTAGCAGAAAAGACTGTTATGAGGTTATTCGACTGCATATAAAAACATTTCACTCATTCTAAAAGTTTTATAATCTATCGAATAAAGTCGTTTTTTTCTGTATTTCTGTTAAATATTTTGCCCGAAAATATAAATTTTTAGCACCATTCATATTATGTTCCAGCAACATAGCCGCCAATAAAACAAAAGTTTTTTGAAGATCGATATTTATTTTTTCTAAAAAACTCTTTATATCCATTTCCGATGATAACGCCCCTGCTTCCTCCTGAAGATCAAAAATTTCTTCCAACAAATCAGGATCATTAATTCTTTCTTGTTTGTTTAAACAACCCAACATGTAAGCGGCACGCTTTAAAGGATCTTTTAGAATTTGATAGGCTTCGTTAATTAAAACAGATTGCTGCATTAATTTTAGCTTCTCGCAAGCATTAATGCCTTGTTGCGTATCCGGATGGTATTTTTGTTGATTGGTGATATAGGCTTTTTCTAGAGCATCTAGATCGATGTCAAATGATCTTGGTAAATCTAAAAGAGAAAAGTAATCTATCTGATTTTTCATATATCAATCTATTTATGGTCTGACTCAAGTATGGATTGCCGCGGGGCCCCTTTTAAATTTGGGCCCCTCGCAATGACGAGTTTAGTGATCATAACAACAAAATAAGGTCTACTACCCCATTAGTACGATTATTTTAAGAACACAACTATAGTTGTTTAATTTTATGCGCAGACTAGGAACGATAAGCGATGCGTATACTTCATACGTGAGTGAAGAGTGACGACGTATCCGCAAAAATTAAACGACTATATCTAGACGTGGAAAGATTCTCCACACCCACATCTGCCTTTTTCATTTGGATTCCGAAACACAAAACCTGATTCAAGTTCTGATTCGACAAAATCCATTTCGGTCCCGATCAAAAACATAATCGCTTTGGGATCAATGAAAACGGTCAGCGTATCCATACTTACTTTTTCATCCAATGGATTAATTTCATCCACATATTCAATCGCGTAAGACAGGCCAGAGCATCCCTTTGTTTTAAGGCCAATACGGATCCCCAAAGAGCTTTTCTCTCTTTGTGCAAGCAACGCTTTGATACGCTCTTGTGCCGCATCGGTAATTTTTAAAACATTAGGCCGCATCCGCCATTTCTCCTTTATTTTTTGATTTGTAATCCTCAATCGCTGCCTTAATAGCATCTTCAGCTAGTACGGAACAATGAATTTTTACAGGTGGCAAGGATAAATAGTGTGCAATTTCAATATTTTTTATTTTTTGTGCCTCATCAAGTGATTTACCCTTCATCCATTCAGTCGCAAGCGAACTTGACGCAATGGCTGAACCACATCCAAAAGTTTTAAATTTTGCTTCTTCAATGATGCCATTATTGACTTTAATTTGAAGTTTCATCACATCGCCGCAAGAAGGCGCACCTACAAGGCCCGTCCCAACATTGGGATCATTTTTATCAAGTGACCCAACATTGCGTGGGTTTTCATAATGATCGATAACGCGTTCTGTATATGACATCTTAGGTTCTCCTAATTATTCGATTATTAATGACCGGCCCATTCGATTGATTTTAGATCAATACCTTCTTGCGCCATTTCCCATAACGGGCTCATTTCACGTAATTTTTCAACGACTTCAATCACACGTTTCGCTAAAAACTCGACTTCTTCTAACGTTGTAAAACGCCCAAACCCAAAACGAAGCGATGTGTGCGCTAATTCTTCTTCAACACCTAAGGCACGCAAAACATAAGAAGGCTCAAGTGATGACGACGTACAAGCAGACCCTGAAGAAAGTGCGATATCTTTTAACCCCATCAATAAAGATTCACCCTCTACATAGGCAAAGCTGATATTAAGATTGCCTGGAATACGATTATTAAAATCACCGTTCAAATATATATCTTTAAGGCCTGCTGAAAGCGTTTCCCAAAAATAATTTTTAAACGATTCAAGACGTTTATTTTCGTCAACCATTTCAAGGGCAGCTAATCGTGCAGCTTCACCAAAACCAACACATAAAGGCGTTGGCAATGTTCCTGAGCGCATACCGCGTTCTTGTCCACCACCATTGATCAAAGCGTTTAAGCGTATGCGTGGTTTACGTCTAACATATAAAGCGCCAATGCCTTTAGGGCCATAGACTTTATGCGCTGAAATACTCATCAAATCAATCTGCATAGACTCAACATTTAAGGGTATTTTGCCAAAAGCTTGGGCAGCATCCGTATGAAAATAGACGTTATGTGCGCGACATATTTGACCAATTTCTTGGATAGGTTGAATAACACCTATTTCATTATTCACGGCCATAATCGACACTAGCATTGTGTCAGCTCGTATAGATGATTTCAAAAGGTCTAAATCAACAATACCATTTTGTAAAACAGGTAAATACGTGACATCGAATCCTTTTTGTTCCAAATGGCGACACGTATCCAACACGCATTTATGTTCAGTCGATAATGTAATAATATGCCGTTTTTGATCACCATAAAAATCAGCAATCCCTTTTATCGCCAAATTATTAGATTCAGTCGCCCCTGACGTAAAAATAATTTCTTTAGGATCAGCCTTTATTAAATGCGCAATTTGCGCGCGCGCTATTTCGATTGCATCTTCACTTTCCCATCCATAAGAATGACTTTTAGAATGGGGATTACCAAACTTTTCAGTAAAATAAGGCAGCATCAGCTCTAATGCCCTTGGATCCATTGGCGTTGTCGCTTGATAATCAAAATAAAGCTGTTTTGAACTGGTCATTATTTTATCCATTGTTTTCATTTATTAATTGAAGCTGATCTTTTAATCCGCGCACATAAATTTTTGTCCATGCTTTTAAAAAATAATCGATATCTTCTTTTGTGGTCATCGGCCCCATACTGATTCGAATAGCCGATTGCGCAAGTGCCTCACTTGCACCCATAGCCAATAAAACATGCGATGGTTTAACTTTGCCAGACGCACAAGCTGACCCTGCGCTAATAGCAATGCCTTCTAAATCCAAGCTAATGACTTGCATGTCACCCGCCAAACCTAAACACCCAAAACAAGACGTGTTAGGAAGTCGTGGCGCATCTTTCCCAAAAAAAACAAGATTAGGTGCAATTTCTACAAGTTGTTTTTCCATATAATCACGCAAAAATTCAACCTTACTACAATTATATATATCAGCATTTAAATGAGAGAGCACAAGCCCTAGGCTTTCAATCCCAAGAACATTTTCTGTCCCTGAACGGCGTCCTTTTTCTTGGCCGCCGCCACTTATAAGTGCGTCATATGGAAAATTATGTTTTGAAAAAAGAACACCAATGCCTTGAAGGGCGCCAATTTTGTGACCCGAAAAAGTGATAAAATCGGGTAGATCGTCGCCAAAATCAAAATTAATTTTGCCAAAAGCTTGCACAGCATCACAATGAAGTAAGCCGCCATATTGGTGGATAAGGGAAGCAATCTGAGAGATGGGCTGAATCACCCCGGTTTCATTATTAGCGTACATAACAGAAACCAAAATAGGTTTTTCAGCCCGGCGGAGGAAATCTTCTAAATGAACTAAGTCTATGATACCTGATTTTGTGACATTGATAAGAGGGCAATGCTCACCTAAAAGCGTGAAAGCTGTTTTAAGAACAGATGGATGCTCGGTAGCCGATATAAGAAGCGTCCCTTTATTTTTATGTTCAGCTACAAAGCCTTTTAACACCATATTATTGGCTTCAGTCCCACCACTTGTAAAAATAATCTTATCACTTGTAACATTCAGACATTTCGCAAATTTATGACGTGTTTCTTCTATTTTTTGACGTGATTGCCGTCCAAAAAAATGAATGGAAGAAGGATTGCCATAAGAATCTGTCTGTGTGAGCAATTGCTCTAAAATTTTTGGCTTAACAGGAAAAGAAGCGTTGTAATCTAAATAAATATTTTTCACGAGACGACCTTTAAAATATTTTCTTGTTCTTCTTTTTTAACGTGATGCATTGATTTTTCAATCAAACGTCCTTGAACAACATCTTCTAATGTAACACTGTTCAAAAAAAGAGCCATTTGACGTCCCATCGCATCCCACAAATCATGCGTTAAACAACGTCCATGATTAATCCTACATCCCATCGCAGAATTTGGCTCACATCGGGTTGTGTGAATTTGAACATCAACTGCCAGTAAAATATCAGAAATTCGAATATTATTTGAAGGTCTCGCAAGTTTATACCCACCGCCTGGTCCTCGAATAGAATTAACAAGGCCAGATTTACGCAATTTCATGAAAAGTTGCTCAAGATAAGGCAAAGAAATTTCAGTGCGCGTTGCAATATCATTAAGTGAAACAGCTTCTTTATCGTCATGACAAGCGATATCAACCATTGACATAACTGCATAGCGACCTTTTGTACCTAGTTTCATCTAAATTTTCTTCTCATCTACATTTTTATATACCCTATTGTCCACAAAATGCGGTATAAGGATCAGAGCTAGTATTAAACATACAATATCCGAGTAAAATAGTCAACTATTGAAGTTGAGATTTTGGATAAATTTTGTATATAAATCATATCGGTTCTTTTTCGTAAATGTTTTGCACAATGCTCATCGAGCAAAATAATAACGCGAACTCGATAATACCTAGCATTAAGAAACCTGAAGTTTCCGTCGTTGCGATGAGCCCCAAATTAAATGGGGCGAAGAAGCAATCCAGAAAAAAGCATTTAAAAAGCTTTAATGTTTGTTTTAAAACTGGATTACCACGCGGCCCTTTTTAAATTTAGGCCGCTCACAACGACGAACCTATTGATTTCTAATAACTCTAATTACGAGCGCACATTAAATAAGGAGTAGTAATGCCTGAACTAATCATCAATGGTCCTCTTGGTCGAATTGAAGCACGCTATAAGCCTGGTATTGATCCTACTGCTCCATTAGCGCTTATCCTTCATCCGCATCCTGAGCATGGCGGCACAATGAATAATCGTGTTGTATATCAAATGTTTCAAGCTTTTGCACAACGCGGCTTTACAACGATGCGCTTTAATTTTCCAGGCGTTGGACGATCTGAAGGATTGTTTGATGGTGGCGAAGATGAATTAAGTGTTGCAGCGTCCGTTTTAGATTATATGCAAAACATTAATCCTCATTTCAGATCTTGCTGGGTTGCAGGCTTTTCTTTTGGTTCATGGATTGGGATGCAACTTTTAATGCGTCGCCCTGAAATCAATGGGTATATATCCGTTTCACCGCCTGCCAATCTTTTTGATTTTAGCTTTTTAGCGCCCTGCCCTGCTTCTGGCATGATCGTCATGGGTGACCGCGATGAAGTTGTTCCTTTAGAATCGGTTGATAATTTGATTTCTAAAATAACCCGCCAAAAAGGCGTAAGTGTTGATTATCGTATCATTGATGGCGCTAATCATTTCTTTGATTCAAAAACAGACGAATTAATGGTCCATGTCAATGATTATATTGACGGCATATTAGGTGAAAGACCGCTTGCAGAAGCTGCCTAAAGGTAATTACCCAGATTATGGAAATTCGTCGTCAGCTCTGCCCAGGAAAAAGAAACTACTGGCGATACTCATGTACTATAGTACATTCCGTGCCGGTTCTCGAACTTTCTAGACTTTGCCTCATAATCTGGGTAATTAATGAGTATTGGCGGACAAATTCGTTGTCAAGAAATAGCGATCGATACGCATATACAAAGAAACATAGTAAAATAATTTGAAACACTACCATCCTCCTACTTCCCGCGGCTTGACCGCGGGATCCATTGCGCAGCAAGTGAATAAATTCATTTGTCGAGACTTTTCTAGAGGTTTTATGGACCTCGCGGTCAAGCCGCGGGGCGTAGGAGGGGGTAACAAGAGAGTTACACTTGATATAG
The DNA here is from genome assembly GCA_030680745.1 of Alphaproteobacteria bacterium. Lineage (NCBI taxonomy): Bacteria > Pseudomonadati > Pseudomonadota > Alphaproteobacteria > Alphaproteobacteria bacterium. Next base: position 1,501 of record JAUXUR010000074.1, on the reverse strand, counting down.
AATTGATTGCTTGAGGAACAAATGACCCCACATTCCACTTTTTTGAAAACACTCGCCGAACGTGGCTTTTTAAATCAATGCACCGATCAAACGGGTTTAGACGAATACGCCCAAGCCAATAAAATTATTGCCTATATAGGTTTTGATTGTACGGCTGATAGCTTGCATGTGGGCAATCTTATTTCAATCATGATGTTGCGTCATTTGCAGCAAACAGGTCATAAACCTATTGTTTTATTGGGTGGTGGGACCTCTAAAGTGGGCGATCCGTCTTTTAAAGATGAAGCACGTAAAATGCTAAGTCTTGAACAAATTGAACATAATAAACAAGGTATTAAAAAAGTTTTCGAAAAATTTCTGACTTTTGGCGATGGACCTAACGATGCCATTATGGTGGACAATGCTGATTGGCTCGATCATCTTAATTATATGGCATTTTTACGCGATTATGGGATTCATTTTTCAGTCAATCGTATGCTTAGTTTTGATTCTGTTAAAATGCGTCTCGAACGTGAACAAAATTTAAGTTTTCTTGAATTCAATTACATGATTCTACAATCTTATGATTTCGCCGAACTTAACAAACGCTATAATTGTGTTTTGCAAATGGGTGGACAGGATCAATGGGGGAACATTGTCAATGGCACTGATTTGACCCGTCGCGTCAACCACAAACATGTATTTGGCCTCACCTCACCTTTATTGACCATGTCTGACGGTACGAAAATGGGCAAAACGGAAAGAGGCGCCGTCTGGCTGAATGCGGACAAATTAAGTCCCTATGATTATTGGCAATTTTGGCGCAATGCCCAAGATGCTGATGTCGGCACTTTATTACGTTTTTACACTGAATTACCCATTGCCGAAATCGCGCAACTCGAAAAACTTGAAGGCAACCAACTGAATGAAGCTAAAATTATTTTAGCCAATGAAGCAACGGCGTTGTGTCATGGCATTGAAGCGGCCCGCCATTCTTTTGAAACAGCTAAAAAAGTTTTCGAAGAAGGTGGTAGCGGTGGTGATTTACCAAGCTTAGAAATCTCGATGAACGATCTTGAAAAAGGATTATCTTTCATTGAAGCCTTAAAACAAATTGGTTTTGTCGAAAGCAATGGAGAGGCCAAACGTCTTATAAAAGGCCGCGGTGCCCGCGTTAATAATAATGTTATTGATGATGAGGCTTATAGTTTAAGCACAAAAGATTTAATCGATGGACACATTAAAGTGTCGGCAGGCAAAAAACATCATGGCGTGATTGTTGTAAAAGATTAGGGGCTGTTGACATTTTATAGTAACTTTATGTAACTAATTAAAAAATATAAAATTAATGCCTTTAAATAATAAAAAATTAACTACCTGCCTCGTCATTGCGAGTTTCCCACCACCTAAAAGGGTCGGACTTAAAAGGAATGACCAAATTCGCAAACATGTGTATAAAAAGCTTGTGCGACCTGGAGGCCGTCGAAGCATTGGTGTTTGAAGAACCCGTTTGCGAGTCTGG